>NZ_JBICMC010000087.1:0-229444 GCF_043106005.1 Pseudomonas sp. GLN_2
GTGCCCGCGAAGAGGCCCTAAAGGACAGCCTCCAACTGGCGTCCGGGCGCCTGCAGCAAATACGCCATCAATTCCCCTATCGGTAGCGGTTTGCTGACCAGGAAGCCTTGCACCTGGTCGCAGCCAAACCCGCGCAGCAACGCCAGTTGCTCTTCACTCTCCACACCCTCGGCCACCACCTCGAGGTTGAGGTTGTGCGCCAGGTTGATCATGGCGTGTACCAGCTTGCGGTTCTCTTCGCGCATTTCCATTCCCGCAACAAAGCTGCGGTCCACCTTGAGCAAGGTGATCGGCAGGCTGTTGAGGTGCACGAACGAAGAAAACCCGGTGCCGAAATCATCGAGCGAGAAGCGCACGCCCAGGCGACCCAGCGCGTCCATGGTCTGGCGCACCACCTCGTTGCGGCGCATCACCGCCGTCTCGGTCAGCTCGAACTCAAGCCAGCGGGCATCCACACCGTGCTCGAGGATCAGGCGACTCAACGTGGCGAGTAGCTGGCTGTCCTGGAATTGGCGAAAACTCAGGTTGACCGCCATGTGCAGCGGTTCCAGGCCGCGCTCGCACAATGCCTGCATGTCACGCAGGGCACGGGAAATAACCCAATAACCCAAGGGCACGATCAGGCCGCTCTGCTCGGCCAGTGGCACGAACTCACTGGGTGGCAGCAGCCCGCGCTCGGCATGGCGCCAGCGCACCAGCGCCTCCAGGCCAACAATGCGCCCGTCAGCCAGGTTCAGGCGGGGCTGATAGTGCAGCTCCAGTTCGTCGCGGCGCAGGGCGCGGCGCAACTCGCTTTCCAGGTCGGCAAGGCTGCGGGCGTTGCGGTTGATGCGTTCGTTGAACACATGGAAGGTGCAGCCCTGGCTGCCCTTGGCCTGACGCATGGCGATGTGCGCGTGCCACATCAGCGGATCGGCGCCGCTCTGCGCGCGAGCATGTGCAAGGCCCAGGCTGCAGCCCAGCAGCAGGCTTTCGCCGTCGATCCAGTAGGGCTCTGCCAAGGCCTCGACGATGCGTTCGGCAATCCATTCGGCGCGGTTGACATCACGACGGGTGTCGATCAGCAGGGCGAACTCATCGCTACCCAGACGTGCCAGCTGGTCGCCCGCCTCCAGCTGATGCTTCAGCCGTGCCACCACCTGCAGGATCAACCGGTCACCGCTCTGGTGGCCCAGGGCGTCGTTGACGTGGCGGAAGTTGTCCAGGTCAAGGTGGCCAAGCGCGACACCACGGCCTTCGTTTTCGGCCAGGCGTGCATTGAGCAAAGCCTGGAAGCCCTGGCGGTTGGCGATGCCGGTCAGCGGGTCCTGCTCGGCAAGGCGCTGCAAGGTGGCGACCAGCACCCCTCGCTCTCGCACATGGCGCAGTGAGCGGCGCAAGGTATCGGCGTTGAGCTGGTCGCGCACCAGCCAGTCACTGACAGCGCTGGGCGCCGCCTCAGGCTCGTGTTCAAGCAGCAGGATAGTCGGCAGCTCGCAACGCCCGGGGGCGGGCTGCAAGCCTGGTGTTGCCAGCACGACGGCCTGGCGATCATGGCTGAACAGGCTGTCGACCGCCTCCCAGTTTGGCGCAGTCAGTAGCACGGCGCTGCCACCCAGTGCGGGCATGCACGCGTGCAACGAGGCAGCCCATTCCGGCTCATCGGCCAACAGCAGCAAACGCAAAGGTTCGACAGGCGTGGACAAGCGGGCTCCTTAGGGCTTGACGGTGCAACGAGATCTGGATGCTACTGCATTCAATGAAAATGATTTTCACTTTTATACATGGTTTTTTCGAGCGTAGCATTCCGACGTATTTTGTCGTGCATCCTGCGCGAAACGAGTCAAACCGGCAAATATGATTTTTTCAGCTACTAGCATTAGTGACACTAATGATTAGGCGGACAAAAGTCTGACTCAGACGTCAGACGGTCGCGCCACAACGGCCCCATGCCTGTTAGAATGCGCGGCTATTTTCTGGCGACCCCCGGTTTCTAGCATGTCCCGACTCAATCCCCGGCAGCAGGAAGCCCGTGACTATGTCGGCGGCCCTCTTTTGGTGCTCGCCGGTGCAGGTTCGGGCAAGACCAGCGTGATCACGCGCAAGATTGCCCACCTCATCCAGAACTGCGGCATCCGCGCCCAGTACATCGTGGCGATGACCTTCACCAACAAGGCCGCGCGCGAGATGAAGGAGCGGGTCGCCACCTTGCTGCGCCCGGGGGAAGGCCGTGGCCTGACCGTGTGTACGTTCCACAACCTGGGCCTGAACATCATCCGCAAGGAACACGAGCGCCTGGGCTACAAACCGGGTTTCTCGATCTTCGACGAGTCCGACATCAAGGCGTTGCTGTCGGACATCATGCAGAAGGAATACTCCGGCGACGACGGCATCGACGAGATCAAGAACATGATCGGTGCCTGGAAGAACGACCTGGTCCTGCCGCCTGAAGCCCTGGAAAAGGCGCGCAACCCGCGCGAGCAGACCGCCGCCATCGTCTATACCCACTACCAGCGCACGCTCAAGGCGTTCAACGCGGTGGACTTCGACGACCTGATCCTGCAGCCGGTCAAGCTGTTCCAGGAGCACCCCGAGGTGCTGGAGCGCTGGCAGAACCGCGTGCGCTACCTGCTGGTGGACGAATACCAGGACACCAACGCCAGCCAGTACCTGCTGGTAAAAATGCTGATCGGCATGCGCAACCAGTTCACCGTGGTGGGCGACGACGACCAGTCGATCTACGCCTGGCGTGGTGCACGCCCCGAGAACCTGATGCTGCTCAAGGAGGACTACCCCTCCCTGAAGATCGTCATGCTCGAGCAGAACTACCGCTCCACCAGCCGCATCCTGCGCTGCGCCAACGTGTTGATCGCCAACAATCCGCATGCGTTCGAAAAGCAGCTGTGGAGCGAAATGGGCGTGGGCGACGAGATCCGCGTGATCCGCTGCAAGAACGAGGAAGCCGAGGCCGAACGCGTGGCCATGGAAATCCTCACCTTGCACCTGCGCACCAACCGCCCGTACAGCGACTTTGCCATCCTTTACCGCGGCAACTACCAGGCCAAGCTGATCGAACTGAAGTTGCAGCACCACCAGGTGCCGTATCGCCTGTCGGGCGGTAACAGCTTCTTCGGCCGCCAGGAGGTCAAGGACCTGATGGCCTACCTGCGCCTGCTGGTGAACCCGGACGATGACAACGCCTACCTGCGGGTAATCAACGTGCCGCGCCGCGAGATCGGCTCCACCACCCTGGAAAAGCTCGGCAACTACGCCACCGAGCGCGGCATTTCGATGTACGCCGCCAGCGAAGAGCTGGGCCTGGGCGAGCACCTGGACGCGCGCTACACCGAGCGCTTGCAGCGTTTCAAGCACTGGCTGGACGGGGTGCGCCACAAGGTTGCCCTGGAAGACCCGATTGCCGCACTGCACGAAATGATCCGCGACATCGACTACGAAAACTGGATCCGCCAGCAGACCGCCAGCGACAAAGCTGCCGAGTTCCGCATCAGCAACGTCTGGTTCCTGGTCGAAGCGCTGAAAAACACCCTCGAGAAGGACGAAGAGGGTGACATGACCATCGAGGATGCCATCGGCAAGCTGGTGCTGCGCGACATGCTCGAGCGCCAGCAGGAAGAAGAAGAGAACGCCGAAGGTGTGCAGATGATGACCCTGCATGCCTCAAAGGGCCTGGAATTCCCCTACGTGTTCATCATGGGCATGGAAGAGGAAATCCTCCCGCACCGCTCCAGCATCGAGGCCGACACCATCGAAGAGGAACGCCGCCTGGCCTACGTGGGCATCACCCGCGCGCGCCAGACCCTGGCCTTCACCTTCGCCGCCAAGCGCAAGCAGTACGGTGAAATCATCGACTGCACGCCCAGCCGGTTCCTCGACGAACTGCCACCGGACGACCTGGCCTGGGAGGGCCTTGACGATGCGCCGGTCGAGGTGAAGGCCGCTCGCGGCAACAACGCCCTGGCCGATATCCGGGCAATGCTCAAACGCTGATCAACCATTACTCTTTAACTTTGCCGCCTCCAGCGGCAACCTTTGTTACATCGAGGAAATCACAGTGGAAGCACTGCATCAGAAGATTCGCGAAGAAGGCATCGTGCTTTCCGATCAGGTTCTCAAAGTCGACGCGTTTCTCAACCACCAGATCGATCCGGCGCTGATGCAGCTGATCGGTGACGAGTTTGCCCGCCTGTTCGCCGATGCCGGCGTGACCAAGATCGTCACCATCGAAGCCTCGGGCATTGCCCCAGCGGTAATGACCGGTCTGAAACTGGGTGTGCCGGTCATCTTCGCTCGCAAGCACCAGTCGCTGACCCTGACCGAAAACCTGCTGACCGCCTCGGTGTATTCCTTCACCAAGCAGACCGAGAACACCGTGGCCATTTCGCCGCGTCACCTCAACAGCAGCGACCGCGTGCTGGTGATCGATGACTTCCTGGCCAACGGCAAAGCCTCGCAGGCGTTGATCTCGATCATCAAGCAGGCAGGTGCCACCGTGGCGGGCCTGGGTATCGTGATCGAGAAGTCGTTCCAGGGCGGCCGTGCCGAACTGGACAGCCAGGGTTACCGCGTTGAATCGCTGGCCCGGGTGAAGTCGCTGGAAGGTGGTGTGGTCAGCTTCATCGAATAAGGCCTCACCGTCCCGGTGTAGGAGCGGGTTTACCCGCGAATGCGATATTGAATCTGCCATCGCATTCGCGGGTAAACCCGCTCCTACACGGGGCCAGTGTGCGCAAGCGATTAACCTGTAGCCTGTAACCCTGCCAGCAGTAGCCGCTGATAAAGCTCCTCTTTCAACCCTTGCGGAACCTCCAGCCGCATCCGCGCCAGATGCCGCTCATACCCCTCCGGCCCCGGTGCATCCAACGCTGCCTTGCCCAGCTCCAGCACCTCGCTCAACTTGAACTTGCTCTTCAACCAGTTCAGCGCCCGCAACAGATCCTGCTCCTCGGCCGTAAAGTCCGTGCCCATCGGATACTCCGGGAACAGCCGCACATGCTGTGCCCTGATGGCCTCCAGGCGTTGCGGGGTATTGTCGGTAAAGCGCGCCTCCAGCTGAAAGTCGTCGGCAAGCTTGCCAGCGTCTTTGGCCTGCTTGATCAGGCCCGGCTGAAACCGCGAATCGCTCACCGCCAACAACCGCGCAATCACTTCGCTGTCAGTCTGCCCACGCAAGTCCGCAATACCGTACTCGGTCACCACGATATCGCGCAGGTGCCGGGGGATGGTGCAGTGGCCATAGGTCCAGAACAGGTTCGAGGTCACCTCCCCGCCTGCCTCGCGCCAGCTGCGCAAGAGCAGGATCGAACGCCCGCCCTCCAGCGCATGGCCCTGGGCAACGAAGTTGTACTGCCCGCCCACGCCACTGAGCACGCGGCCGTCTTCCAGCTGGTCGGCCACCCCGGCGCCGAGCAGGGTCATGCCAAACGCGGTGTTGATGAAGCGCGCATCACGACGTTGTCGGCGCTTGAGTGCCTCCTGCCCATAGAGCTCGTTGATGAAGCTGATACGGGTCATGACAAACTGCGCGCGCTGCTCCAGCGGCATCTCGCGCAAGCGCTGGTAGAACGCTTGCGGGCCGAGGAAAAAGCCGCCATGCAGTATTGCGCCCTGCTCGTCCGCCGGGCGTCGTAGCAACCCTGCTTCGGCCAGCACCAGCAGGCCGTTGACGAACATCTCGCTGCAGCCGTACAAGCCGTGGCTAAGGGTGTCCAGGCCCCCTTCTCGCTCGATCAACGCCTGCCACGGTCCGACATCCAGCGCCTTGAGCACTGCACGGTAACCGGCGTTGTCGCCCTGACGTGCCAGCAATGCCGCGGCAACCGCATCGCCCATGGCACCAATGCCGATCTGCAGGGTGCCGCCGTCACGCACCAGGCTGCTGGCGTGCAGGCCGATGCAGTGGTCCTGAATGCCAACCGGCATGTTTGGTGTGGAAAACAGCCGACGTTGCTCGACTTCATCGAGCAGCAGGTCGAAGGCATCGATGGGCAGCTCGGCATCGCCTGGCATGTAGGGCAGTTCGGCATGCACCTGGCCCAGCATGAGGATGGTTTCGCCTGCAGCGCGGCGCTTGGCGATCATCGGCAGCAGGTCGAGAGTGATGTCTGGGTTGCAGGCCAGGCTCAGGTGCACGGGCTTTTCGGGGGTGGCGGCCACCAACTGGGCGACCAGGTTCAGGCCCTTGGCGTTGATATCACGTGCGGCGTGGCTGTAGTTGCTGCTGACGTAGTCCTGCTGGGCCGATTCGCTGTGCAGCAGGCTGCCGGGTTGCATGAAGAACTGTTCGACCCGAATATTGGGTGGCAACGTGTCGTTGCGCAGGTCTGCGAGGTAACTGAGCTCTTCATAGTCAGCGAAGACTCGCTCGACGAAGGGTTCGAGAAAGCGCCGCTGCAGGCCATCGCCCAGTGGCGGGCGGCCGAGGGAAAGTGCGGTATAGATGGTCAGGCGCCGTTCGGGCAGCTCGCGTACGCGGGCGTAAAGCGCGTTGACGAAGGCATTGGGTTTGCCCAGGCCCAAAGGCAGGCCCATGTGGATATGGGTTGGCAGCCGGGACAAAACCTCCTCGACAGCCTGGTCGATGGCGCAGAGGTGCATCAGAGCCTCCTGAAACATCCGTGGGTTCAGGGGTTGGACATGAGCTCAAGCGGGTTGGTTGCCTAGGGCAAACGCTGGTCAACCCCACCTTACTTTAAGCGTCTTACTAATTAAAAATGGAAATACCACTTCTTCGCTCACATGAACCTTGTGATACGCGCTCTTATCGATCGCTATCGCATTTTTATGAACATACCAATAGTCCTTACCGCGGACCCAGGATTCAGACTCATGGACGTAAAACCCTACTATAGATCCGTCCTGGCCTGTGTAGTTGCTGGCCGCATCAATATTCGTTGTGCCATAAACGTGCGCGCCGTAGGATCCATTCTTTGCATAGCCAGGATCGAGCCCGCTCAACAATGATTGAACATGCTTTTTCTGAGTGCCATGCACCATCCTCAATACATAGCCATCCGGCACACTTTTCAGCGATTTGACCACTTTGATCTTTGTATCGGAAGGTATATCACTGTAGGTCTTGGTAATTACTTCGGTTTCAACAACAATCGCCCGTTGCAACGTACCAGACGTCGTAGGCTTTTTCTTTGGAAAAAAATACCTGAACAATCGCGAGATAGGTTTGAATAAAGAGAAATAACCACTCGGATCTTCCCGGTTTACCGGATCCCCTAGACAGTAGGCATATGAGTTCAGACCACCCGCTGCGAACGGGCTCATGCTGTCGGGGCTAATGAAGCGCATCAATGATGGGTTGAATGCTCGACGACCGTTACCCAGTAGATAACAGCCAGTAACAGGGTCCTGTCGGCCACCATTAAAACCGAGCATGCTGTGGGACGTCGAGAGATAGCCATAAGGCGAATAGGGCAGAGGCCGAATAGCGCTGCCGGAGATGAGCCTTTGCGGCAGTGCTCGAGCGGCTGCATCCTGCTCAGTACAGTTATTGCTCACGATTTCCGGGTCCATTGTTAACCACCACCGCAATCAGAAACTTGAGTGTTCTCCACCCCTCCGAAAAATAGAACTGGTAAAAATGCTAGTTTTCATGGATCAGACTCAGACCCATTGGGGCCTCCTGGGATATCCATGGTTTTGACGCTGACGATTTGACAGCCTGCGCCTGCCCTTTTGCGGCTAAAGCCCTACAGGGGCCTCACTGCCTTGAATGCTGTGCTGTGCCTGTGGGAGCGGGCAAGCCCGCGAAAGGGCCAGCGCTGGCATCACAAAAACAAAGCCCGCCATCAACGGCGGGCCTCATGCAATTCAGCTGTAAATCACAGCCCGGACATTTTCTTGATCGCCCCTTTCAGGTCTTCATCCGAGCAGTCTGCACAGGTGCCCTTTGGCGGCATGGCGTTGATACCAGTAATGGCCTTGGCCAGGATGCCATCCAGGCCGCCCTGGTGGTCGGCGCGTTCTTTCCACGCGGCGGTGTCACCAATTTTAGGCGCGCCGAGCAAGCCGCTGCCATGGCAGGCGTTGCAGTGCTTGGCGATGATTTCATCCGGCGTTTTGGCTCCCCCGCCACCCGCTGCAGCGGCCACTTCCATGCCTTTGCACTCCTGGCCCTGGACGCACACCTGGCCAACCGGCTCCAGGCGCTTGGCAATGTCGTCATTGGTCGCAGCGGTTGCGCTCATTGCCCAGAGGGCGAATACGGCTGCTGGTACGGCCAGCATCTTCTTGATTTGATTCACGCGAACACCCTCATGGTGGCTAATCACGCTCGCGGCCACGGATCGGCGAGCGTTGAAAAGTATAGCGGGAACCCAGAGGCCGTGAAACGACCCCACACAGGAAAGGGGTATTGCCGAATCAATGCACTGCGCTGGATCAAAAGTTTGAAGGCGTCGCCGCACTGATCAGCCGCGCCGGCTGGTCGAATGGGTTGCGGAAGCGGTGCGGGCGGGTGCTTTCGAAGTAGTAGCTGTCGCCTTCTTCGAGAACGAAAATCTCGTTGCCGACCACCAGTTCCAGGCGGCCTTCAAGCAGGATACCGGTCTCCTCGCCGTCGTGGGTGAGCATCTCGGCACCGGTATCCGCACCTGGCGGGTACACCTCGGTCAGAAAAGCGATGGCACGGTTGGGGTGAGACTTGCCCACCAGCTTCATGGTCACCGCACCGTCCGAGATATCGATCAGCTCGTGGGCCTTGTAGACGATCTGAGTGGGGCTTTGGGGCTCCAGCTCGACCGAAAAGAATTCGACCATGGACATGGGAATGCCGCTCAGCACTTTGCGCAGCGAGCTGATAGAGGGGCTTACGCTGTTCTTCTCGATCATCGAGATGGTGCTGTTGGTCACGCCAGCACGCTTGGCGAGTTCGCGCTGCGACAGGCCCTTGAGCTTGCGGATGGCTTGCAGTCGTTCGCCGACGTCCAAAGCTGGAGCCTCCTGAAACGGTTAAAGGGGGGTGGATGTGAACGATATCATGGCAATGCCGTTCAGTATTTACAACACACCGCCCCCAACCTGTCCGCTTCAGCGTCTCATTCGCCGACGTAGTCCCGTGGTACTCGCTTCAGGTTGCAGAAGATCTGGTACGGAATGGTGCCCGCCTGCGCGGCCACTTCACTGGCCAGCACCTGCTTGCCCCAGAATTCGACCGGGCTGCCGACACTGGCTTGCGGTACGTCGGTGAGGTCGATGCTGAGCATGTCCATCGACACCCGGCCGATCAGCTGGGTGCGCTTGCCAGCGACCAGCACCGGGGTGCCGTTGGGCGCCTGGCGCGGGTAGCCATCGGCATAGCCCATGGCGACCACACCCACGCGGGTCGGCCGAGGGCTGACGAACTTGGCACCATAGCCCACCGGCTCGCCGGCAGGCAGCTCGCGTACGCTGATCACCCGCGATTGCAGGGTCATCACCGGTTGCAGGCGTGCGGCCTCGGCCTGCGCCACTTCGAACGGCGTGGCGCCGTACAGCATCAGGCCTGGGCGTACCCAGTCGCTGGGCGCTTGCGGCCAGCCCAGCACGCCGGGTGAGTTACGCAGGCTGCATTCGGCGGCCAGGCCCTGTCGGGCAGCTTCGAACACGGCAATTTGCTGGGCGGTAGCGTCAGCGTCCAGTTCGTCGGCGCGAGCGAAGTGGCTCATCAACACGATGCGCGAAACCTTGCCACTGGCCAGCAGTCGCTGGTAGGCATCGTGGTAGTCCTTGGGGTGCAGGCCAACGCGGTGCATGCCACTGTCCAGCTTCAGCCATACGGTGAGCGGTTTGTGCAGCGGGGTTTTCTCGATGGCTTCCAGCTGCCACAGCGAGTGCACCACGCACCACAGGTCGTGCTCGGCGATCAGTGCCAGTTCGCTGGCTTCGAAAAAACCTTCCAGCAGCAGCACCGGGGCATTGATACCGGCGGCGCGCAGGTCCAGTGCCTCCTCGATGCAGGCCACCGCAAAGCCGTCGGCCTCGGCCTCCAAGGCCAGGGCGCAGCGCACGGCGCCGTGGCCATAGGCGTCGGCCTTGATCACGGCGAGGGCTTTGGCACCGGTCAGTTCACGGGCCAGACGGTAGTTGTGGCGCAGGGCCTGGAGGTCGATCAGGGCGCGGGCGGGACGCATGGCGGCTGCCTTATGGTGGTTCGGGTTGAAATCAGTGGTGGATTCTTCGCGGCTTGTCCGCTCCCACAGGTCGTGCACAGCTTTCAAAAGCGGTGGTGCTCCTGCGGGAGCGGGCAAGCCCGCGAATGGGCCGGCACAGGCTATTACTGCTGGTGAGCCGGCGCGCTTTGCCCGTGCTTGGCCACTTCCCGGCTGTTGCCATACCGGGAAATATCCAGGCCTTCGGCACTGATCTGCGGCTTCTTGCGCGCAATCAGGTCGGCCAGCAAGCGACCGGAACCGCACGCCATGGTCCAGCCCAAGGTACCGTGACCGGTGTTCAGGAACAGGTTGCGGAACCCCGTGGCACCCACGATCGGCGTGCCGTCCGGGGTCGCCGGGCGAAGGCCGGTCCAGAAGCTGGCCTGGCTCAAGTCACCGCCGCGAGGATAAAGGTCGTTGACGATCATCTCCAGTGTTTCGCGCCGGCGCGGGTTCAGCGACAGGTCAAAGCCGGCGATTTCAGCCATCCCGCCAACGCGGATGCGGTTATCGAAACGGGTGATGGCAACCTTGTAGGTCTCGTCGAGAATGGTCGAGGTCGGAGCCATGTCGGCGTTGGTGATCGGCACGGTCAGCGAATAACCTTTCAGCGGGTACACCGGAGCCTTGATGCCCAACGGCTTGAGCATCTGTGGCGAGTAGCTGCCCAGCGCCAGCACGTAGCGGTCTGCCGTCTCCAGCTTGCCGTCGATCCACACGCCATTGATGCGGTCACCGGCGAAGTCCAGGCGCTGGATGTCCTGGCCGAAGCGGAACTCCACGCCCAGCTTCAACGCCATGTCGGCGAGCTTGGTGGTAAACAGCTGGCAGTCGCCAGTCTGGTCGTTCGGCAGGCGCAGGGCGCCGGCCAGGATATCTTTCACGCCGGCCAGGGCGGGTTCGACGCGGGCAATGCCGTCGCGGTCGAGCAACTCGTAGGGCACACCGGACTGTTCGAGTACGGCAATGTCCTTGGCCGCAGCATCGACCTGGGCCTGGGTGCGGAACAGCTGGGTGGTGCCCAGGCTGCGGTTTTCGTAGTTGATGCCGGTTTCGGCGCGCAGCTCGTCGAGGCAGTCACGGCTGTACTCGGACAGGCGCACCATACGCTCCTTGTTCACCGCGTAACGGCTGGCGGTGCAGTTGCGCAGCATCTGTGCCATCCACAGGTACTGGTCGACGTCGCCCGTGAGCTTGATGGCCAAGGGGGCGTGACGCTCCAGCAGCCATTTGATGGCTTTGAGCGGTACACCAGGGGCAGCCCAGGGTGAGGCATAGCCGGGCGAGATCTGGCCGGCGTTGGCAAAGCTGGTTTCCATGGCCACCGCCGGCTGGCGGTCGACCACCGTGACTTCGAAACCTTGCCGGGCCAGGTAGTAGGCACTGGCGGTTCCGATTACACCGCTACCAAGTACCAGAACTCGCATCGTTTTATCCCTCACACGCGGCGCGCCGCACACTTTTATTGAAATGGCATGAATGGGCGCAGTATAGGAATTTGAGACCAGTGCAATTCACTATATAAAAGCCTATTATTGGCGAGAATTCTCGGCAAAATCGCCTTTCACGGAGGGGCATCCCCTATGAGAACCCAGCACCAGACCAAGCGTGAACTGGACAAGATCGACCGCAACATCCTGCGTATCCTGCAGAATGACGGGCGTATTTCCTTCACCGAACTGGGCGAGAAAGTTGGGCTGTCCACCACCCCTTGTACCGAGCGGGTTCGCCGCCTGGAGCGCGAGGGCATCATCATGGGCTACAACGCCCGCCTGAACCCGCAGCACCTCAAGGGCAGCCTGCTGGTGTTCGTGGAAATCAGCCTGGACTACAAATCAGGCGATACCTTCGAGGAGTTCCGCCGCGCGGTTTTGAAGTTGCCCCACGTGCTGGAATGCCACCTGGTATCGGGCGACTTCGACTACCTGGTGAAAGCGCGTATTTCGGAAATGGCCTCGTATCGCAAGCTGCTCGGGGACATCCTGCTGAAACTGCCGCACGTGCGCGAGTCGAAGAGCTACATCGTGATGGAAGAGGTGAAGGAGAGCCTCTGTCTGCCGATCCCGGACTGAGGCTAGACCAGCACCTGGCGGGTGGTGGCAATGAACTGGTGGACCAACTGTTCAGCGGCGGGGTCGATCATCGGTTCAGGGCCACGACCACGCGGGCAGGCCATGCGCGGGGTGGTACCGAACAGCCGGCAGACCATCGGCCGCTCTTCATACACCGTGCAGCCGTTGGGGCCCAGGTGCACGCAGTCCAGACGCTCCAGAGCAGCGTCCTGCTCGGCCTGGGACTTGCGCGGCAGCCGGGCCATTTCTTCCGCCGAGGTGGTGACCGGGCCGCAGCAGTCGTGGCAGCCGGGCTCGCACTCGAAAGAGGGGATGAGTTCGCGCAGGAAGTGGATCTTGTGGCGGTTGCAGGACATGGCTGTAATATTTGCGTAACGCTTGTGCTGGATGGAAGCAGTGGACCTGATAATTTTGGCAGTTGTGGGAAAGCCTACTCATTCTACAAACTGACGAGACATCCCCCTTCAGCTAAGCGAGCCCCAGCTGATGAAGAACCACATTCTGTTCTTTTACAGCGGACTGAAGCTTATCGTGCTGAAAAGCACTCGGGAAACACAACGCATCTTCCGGGCATCAGATTTCTCCCTCGCCGAAATTAAGCCCACAGTCACCAATCTGCAAGCTATTGATCATCGGAAAACACCTTTGATGGGAAGCTCGGATGGTGCGGGTCGACCATTCACCTTTACTCCTTTTGGCCATATTTTCGCTAACTGCTCAACAAACATTGGCTTCACGGGGGAACGTTTGGATCTTGCCAGTGGATGCTATCCGCTCGGCGCCGGTCGCCGCAGCTATAGCCCTGTGTTGATGCGCTTCCTTAGCGGTGACTCACAGAGCCCGTTCTTCAAAGGTGGGACCAATGCTTATGCCTATTGTTTGAACGACCCCATCAACTACACCGACCCGTCGGGGTGCGCTGGAGAGTTCGGGAACTGGATCAGTTCAAAAGTCCTGCGCCGCCATCACCGGGCCCCGGCTACTCCGCCTCCCTACTCACCAACCCCTCCCGGCGTGCCAGCCCAACCGCTTGGGGCCGCAAACAATGAACAAGCTCCTCCTTCCTACTTTGGCTGGGGGGAAGCTCCCCCCCTGTACGATCAAGATGCGCCGCCCATCAACAGCAACAATCGATCACGGCCATACAGCAGTACACCGCAGCCAAGGGAGTCGGTTCTGGAACTGCGTGAAGGCAAACTGATAATGGTCAACTCACTCGCCGAGATTACTCAGGCGAAGTCGCAAGCCAATGACCCAGCGCTTTCACCGACTATCCGCCTTAGTGCGTCAAACACGCTGATACGCATGAGTCGCAACAATCTGCCCACACAAACCGACAGCGGAATACTTGCCGCAATCCGTACCGCTCATCAGCTATACGACATTCGTGGTGCCGGCACTATGGATGCGCCTGAACCAACGCAGGCCTTTGCCTTGCCGGTTGAGAGAGCCAGACGCCCCTGAATGGGCCGTTTGGTTGCCCCCTTCTTGATCCCGAGCTTATGCTCCATTTTTGGCCGATAACAACTCAGGACCTACCCAATGATCCACAGCGCGCAGCACGCCGCCTCCTATTACGCCGCCAGCAGCGCGCCACACCCCGACCACGCCTTCCTGCAAGGCGAACACAACGCTGACGTGTGCATCATCGGCGGCGGCTACTCCGGCCTGAACACAGCCATCGAGCTGGCCGAGCGTGGTTTCTCGGTCATCCTGCTGGAAGCGCGCAAACTTGGCTGGGGCGCCAGTGGGCGCAATGGCGGGCAACTGATCCGAGGGGTCGGCCATGGTCTGGAGCAGTTCCTCCCGGTCATCGGCGAAGAAGGCGTGCGCACCATGAAACTGATGGGCCTGGAGGCCGTACAGATCGTGCGCGAGCGGGTTGAAAAGCATGCCATCGCCTGCGACCTGGCCTGGGGCTACTGCGACCTGGCCAACAAACCCGCCGAGCTGCTGGGCTTTGCCCAAGACGCCGAGGACCTGCGCAGTCTGGGCTATGCACATGAGCTGCGGCTGGTCGGCAAGGACGATATCCACAGCGTGGTGGGTGCCGACTGCTATGTGGGCGGGCTGGTCGACATGGGCTCCGGGCATCTGCATCCGCTCAATCTGGCTTTGGGTGAAGCCGCCACAGCCGCCCGCCTGGGCGTGAAGTTGTTCGAGCAATCCGAAGTCACCCGCATCGACTACGGCACTGAAGTGCAGGTGCATACTGCCCAAGGCCGGGTACGCGCCAAGACCCTGGTACTGTGCTGCAACGCCTACCACAACGACCTCAACCGCGAGCTGGGCGGCAAGGTGCTGCCGGCCGGCAGCTACATCATCGCCACCGAGCCGCTGGGCGAAGAACGCGCACGCGCATTGCTGCCGCAGAACATGGCGGTGTGTGACCAGCGCGTAGCGCTGGACTACTACCGTCTGTCCGCCGACCACCGCCTGCTGTTTGGCGGTGCCTGCCACTATTCAGGCCGCGACCCGAAGGACATCGCCGCCTACATGCGGCCAAAGATGCTCAAGGTGTTCCCGCAGCTTGCCGACGTGCGCATCGACTACCAGTGGGGTGGCATGATCGGCATTGGTGCCAATCGCCTGCCACAGGTTGGCCGCCTGGCCAGCCAGCCGAACGTGTATTACGCCCAGGCCTACTCGGGCCATGGGCTCAACGCCACCCACCTGGCCGCACGCCTGCTGGGTGAAGCCATCAGCGGCCAGGAAAGCGGGCGCTTCGACCTTTTCAACAAGGTGCCGCACATCACCTTCCCTGGCGGCAAGCACCTGCGCTCGCCACTGCTGGCGCTGGGGATGCTGTGGCATCGCCTGAAAGAGCTGGCCTGAAAGTCCCCATCCTTGTGGCAGCAACTGTCTTGCTTAAAATCTAAGAGCTGACTAGCCCCTGTGGGAGCGGGCGTGCCCGCGAACACGGGCGAAGCCCGTGCCATCCTCCGCGACGCCTGCTTCGCGGGCGTGCCCGCTCCCACAGGGTCGGTGCAAGTTTCAAGTCTGGGGCACAACAGGCCCTCCAGCGACCACCGTGTCAGTCCTTCCAGAAGGGTTTCCGCCCTTCGATCCGGGCCTGCTCCCAGCTCAGCCCGACATCGCGCAACTCGTCATCGGTCAGCTGCAGCAACGCCCTGCGGGTATGCCAGCGATGCAGCATCAGCCCCCAACGCCCCAAACCCTCTGGCGCGTTGAACACCTTGGCCTGCTGCCCGGCTTCCAGTTCCTTGGCCAACAGTTGCAAGCGCACATCGCTCATGCCACCCATCACCGCATCCCCCCGTTCAGTGGTTACCGTGGAGAAAGCATGCGCGTCGGCACCCTCGACAATACAGATCCAATACAGCCTTATTATTCCCATACAGAATTGGCCGCTGGCCGACTGAATGCTGTATTTTCAGCCCAACTGTACCGGTCGCTATGCCAATGCAGCGCAGGAGTATGCCGTGACCCTCTACCTGAATCTCGCCGAAATACTCGGCGCCCGCATCGAGCAGGGGCTCTATCGCCCCGGCCAGCGCCTGCCGTCCGTGCGCGCACTGAGTGAGGAGCACGGGGTCAGCCTGAGCACCGTGCAGCAGGCCTATCGCATGCTCGAAGACAGCGGCATGGTCTCGCCGCGGCCCAAGTCCGGCTACTTCGTCAGCGACCAACGCCAGTTGCCGGCACTGCCCGCAGTCAGCCGCCCGGCCCAGCGCCCGGTGGACATCTCGCAGTGGGAACAGGTGCTGGAGCTGGTGCGCAGTACGCCGCGCCAGGATGTGGTGCAACTCGGCCGCGGCATGCCCGACATCGACAGCCCCACCCTGAAGCCGCTGCTGCGCAGCCTTGCCCAGTTGAGCCGGCGCCAGGACATGCCTGGCCTGTACTACGACAACATCCACGGTAACCTGGCCCTGCGCGAACAGGTGGCCCGGCTGATGCTCGACTCCGGCTGCCGCCTGGGGCCGGCCGACCTGGTGATCACCACCGGCTGCCATGAGGCGCTGTCATGCAGCATCCGCGCAGTCTGCGAGCCAGGCGACATCGTCGCGGTCGACTCGCCCAGCTTCCACGGCGCCATGCAAACCCTCAAGGGTTTGGGCATGAAAGCGCTGGAAATCCCCACCGACCCGGTCACCGGCATCAGCCTGGAGGCGCTGGAGCTGGCCCTGGAGCAGTGGCCGATCAAGCTCATCCAGATCACCCCCAGCTGCAACAACCCGCTGGGCTACATCATGCCCGAGGCACGCAAGAAGGCCCTGCTGAGCCTCGCCCAACGCTATGACGTGGCGATTCTGGAAGACGATGTGTACGGCGACCTGGCCTATACCTACCCACGCCCACGCACCCTGAAGTCGTTCGACGACGATGGCCGCGTGCTGCTCTGCAGTTCGTTCTCCAAAACCCTCGCGCCCGGCCTGCGGATCGGCTGGGTGGCGCCCGGGCGCTATCTGGAGCGCGTGCTGCACATGAAGTACATCAGCACCGGCAGCACCGCCAGCCAACCTCAGCTGGCCATCGCTGACTTCATCGCCGGTGGGCACTACCAGCCCCATGTGCGGCGCATGCGCAGCCAGTACCAGCGTGGCCGTGACCTGATGGGCGACTGGGTGACCCGCTACTTCCCGGCGGGCACCCGGGTCAGCCGGCCCCAGGGCGGCTTCATGCTGTGGGTGGAATTACCCGAACATCTCGATACGCTTCGGCTGAACCGCGCTTTACTGGAGCAGGGCGTGCAGGTGGCCGTGGGCAGCATCTTTTCGGCCTCGGGCAAGTTCCGCCACTGCCTGCGCATGAACTTCGCCGCCAGGCCAACGCCGCAAATCGAAGCCTCCGTGCGCAAGGTTGGTGAAACCGCCCTTCGTCTACTGGATGACGAAAGCGCCGACGCGTAACTTTGCGCCGCCCGTCACGGTCAAACCCCTAAAGCCCTTGCTGCACAGGACGGTCCACCCTTGAGACTCCAGCGAGCCTTGCCTCTGCTGCTGGTGTTGTTGCTCGGCCTTGCCGGTTGCACAAGCATCAGCGCGCCCCGCGAAACCAGTCAGGCGTTGCCTGCCCACGACTCGGCCTTTGGCCGCTCGGTGCTGCGCCAGGCCGCGCCCTATGGCGGCCGCTCGGGCTTTCGCCTGCTGCCCAACAGCAATGAGGCATTTCGCGCCCGCGCCGAACTGATACGCAACGCCCAGGCGAGCATCGACCTGCAGTACTACATCGTCCACGACGGCCTCAGTACCCGCGCCCTTGTGCATGAACTGCTGCGCGCTGCCGACCGTGGCGTGCGCGTGCGCATCCTGCTCGACGACACCACCAGCGACGGCCTGGACACTGTCATGGGCACCCTCGATGCCCACCCGAACATCCAGATTCGTGTGTTCAACCCACTGCATCTGGGGCGCAGTACCGGCGTTACGCGCGCCGTGGGCCGGCTGTTCAACTTGTCGCGCCAGCACCGGCGCATGCACAACAAACTGTTCCTGGTGGACAACAGCATGGCCATCGTCGGCGGGCGCAACCTGGGCGACGAGTATTTCGATGCCGAGCCCAACCTCAACTTCACCGACATCGACCTGCTGGGCGTGGGCCCGGTAGCCGAGCAGCTGGGGCACAGCTTCGACCAATACTGGAACAGCGCCCTCAGCCGGCCGATCACCGACTTCCTCTGGCATGACCCGGATGCCAACGACCTGCGGGCCAGCCGCCAGCGCCTGGAAGTGTCGCTGGCCAAAGCCAGGACCCAGCGCAAGGCCCTGTACGACCGCTTGATGGCCTACCAGTCGCAGCCGCGCCTGGATGTGTGGCGCAACGAGCTGATCTGGGCTCACGCACAGGCGCTATGGGATGCGCCCAGCAAGGTGTTGGCCGAAGGCGAACCGGACCCGCAATTACTGCTGAGCCAGCAACTGGCACCGGACCTGGCTAACGTTCACCGCGAGTTGGTCCTGACATCGGCCTACTTTGTACCGGGCGAACCGGGGCTGCTGTACCTGACCGGCCGCGCCGACGCTGGCGTTTCGGTGAAGCTGCTGACCAACTCGCTGGAAGCCACCGACGTGCCGGCAGTGCATGGAGGCTATGCACCCTATCGTCGTGCCTTGCTTGAGCACGGGGTGCAGCTTTACGAGCTTCGCCGCCAGCCAGGCGACCCCAGCGCGGGGCGACTGAGTTTCCGTGGCAGCTCGGATTCGAGCCTGCACACCAAGGCGATCGTGTTCGACCGGCGCAAGACCTTCATCGGCTCGTTCAACTTCGACCCGCGCTCAGTATTGTGGAACACCGAGGTTGGGGTACTGGTGGACAGCCCGGAGCTGGCCGAATACACCCGCGAGCTGGCCCAGCAGGGTATGGCGCCAGCGCTGAGCTATCAGGTGAAACTGATAGGTAACAAGCTGGTATGGGCGACCGAGGACAATGGCCAACGGCACGTGCTGACGTCTGAGCCGGGTGGGGTCTGGCGGCGGCTCAATGCCTGGATCAGCAAGGCGGTTGGCTTGGAGAAGATGCTGTAGCTGCGATTCCGTGGGCCTTGCGGCCCCCAACAATCATCAGGCAGAAACCGGCTCAAAGGCTCCGCGCCGCCGGGTCAATACCACCAACCCCGCAGCCCCGGCCGCCATCAGGAACAGCAATGCATGCCCGCTGACCCACTGGCTCCCCGCCCCCGCCAACAACGGCCCGAGCAAACAGCCAATACCCCACAGCTGAGCCACGTGGGCATTGGCCCGTACCAACTCATCATCGCGGTAGCGCTCACCGATCAGCACCAGCGACAAGGTGAACAGGCCGCCGGCACTGGCGCCGAACAACACCCACAATGGCCAGATAACCGGTGTGTGCAACAGCAGCGGGATCGCCAGGCTGGACACCAGCAGGGTTACCGCGCAGCCAGTGAACAAGGTACGTCGCGACATATGGTCGGCCAGCGCGCCGATGGGCAACTGCAGCACCGCATCACCCACCACCACGGTACTCACCATGAACAAGGCGATTTCGGTACTGAAGCCCTGCTGCAGGCAATACACCGGCAGCAAGGTGAGGATCATCGCCTCGAACGAGGCGAACAGGGCAATGGCCCAGGCAATTACCGGCAAGCGTCGGCAGAAAGCGAACAGGTCGCCAAAGGTGACACTGCAGGCTTCCGTGCTCGGCGCCCCACCACGCCCCAGCAGAACCAGCGGCGCGGCCAGCAGCAGGCCGGTCGCCGCCCAGAAGCCGAAGTCGTCATCAGAGCCGAGGAAACCCAGCACCAACGGCCCGGCCAACTGGCTCAGGGCGTAGCTGCTGCCATACAGCGCCACCAACCGGCCACGCCACTGTTCGACCACCAGTTGGTTGATCCAGCTTTCGCCAAGGATGAACACCACGGTCAGGGACATGCCGATCATCAGCCGCAGCAGCAGCCATAACGGGTAACTGGGCAGCAGCGCGAGCAGGCCAATCGACAGCGCCCCGCCCCACAGGCACAGGCGCATCGCCGACGGTACGCCAACCCACCCTGCCAGGCGGCTGGCCAGGCTGGCGCCGGCCAGTACGCCCAACGCCGGCATTGCCGCCATCACGCCGATGGCGAAGCTGCCGTAGCCCCAGGCCTCCAGGCGCAGGGACACCAGCGGCATGCTCACGCCGAGCGCCAGCCCGACACTGAGCACCGATGCCAGTACGGCGAAGTAGGTACCCCAACGCATTGCAGCCTCCCAGCCAATATTTCCAGGGGCCCATTTGCGGGCAAGCCCGCTCCTGCATCGGTCGCGAAGACCTGCAGGAGCGGGCTTGCCCGCGAAAAGGACCTACCGGGTTACAGCTTGATCCAGGTCGCCTTCAGCTCGGTGTACTTCTCCAGTGCGTGCAGCGACTTGTCACGGCCGTTGCCCGACTGTTTGAAGCCACCGAACGGCGCGGTCATGTCGCCACCATCGTACTGGTTGACCCAGACGCTGCCCGCACGCACGGCACGGGCGGTCTTGTGGGCCTTGGAAATGTCCGAGGTCCAGATACCGGCTGCCAGGCCATACGGGGTGTCGTTGGCAATGGCCACGGCTTCTTCGGCGGTGTCGAAGGCAATCACCGACAGCACCGGGCCGAAGATTTCTTCCTGGGCAATGCGCATGGCATTAGTCACGCCGTCGAAGATGGTCGGCTCGACGTAGGTGCCGCCGGTCTCTTCCAGGGTGCGCTTGCCGCCGGCCAGCAGCTTGGCGCCGTCCTTGTGGCCAGCCTCGATGTACGACAGTACGGTGTTCATCTGCTGGGTATCGACCAAGGCACCGACAGTAGTCTGCGGGTCCAGCGGGTTGCCTGGCTTCCAGCCTTTCAGGGCCTCTACCACCATCGGCAGGAACTTGTCCTTGATCGAACGCTCGACCAGCAGTCGGGAACCTGCAGTGCACACTTCGCCCTGGTTGAAGGCGATGGCGCTGGCGGCGGCTTCGGCGGCAGCTTGCAGGTCCGGGGCGTCGGCAAAGACGATGTTCGGGCTCTTGCCACCGGCTTCCAGCCAGATGCGCTTCATGTTCGACTCGCCCGCGTAAACCATCAGCTGCTTGGCGATCTTGGTCGAACCGGTGAACACCAGGGTATCGACGTCCATGTGCAGGGCCAGTGCCTTGCCCACGGTGTGGCCATAGCCTGGCAGCACGTTCAGCACGCCAGCCGGGATACCGGCTTCGATTGCCAGTTGGGCGATGCGGATGGCAGTCAGCGGCGATTTTTCGGACGGCTTGAGCACGACCGAGTTACCGGTGGCCAACGCCGGGCCGAGCTTCCAGCAGGCCATCAGCAGCGGGAAGTTCCAAGGTACGATGGCACCGACCACACCTACCGGCTCGCGGGTAACCAGGCCAAGCTGGTCATGCGGGGTCGGGGCAACTTCGTCGTAGACCTTGTCGATGGCTTCGGCAGTCCAGTGGATGGCTTGGGCCGCACCAGGGATGTCGATGCTGGAGGAGTCGCCAATCGGCTTGCCCATGTCCAGCGTTTCCAGCAGCGCCAGCTCTTCGACGTTCTTGCGCAGCAGGTCGGCGAAGCGGATCAGCTTGGCCTTGCGCTTGGCCGGGGCCAGCTGCGACCACACGCCGGAGTTGAAGGTGGCACGGGCGTTTTCAACAGCGCGGTTGGCATCGGCCAGGTCGCAGCTGGCAACCTTGGCCAGGAAGCGTCCGTCGACCGGGCTCAGGCACTCGAAGGTTTCACCGGATACGGCATCGGTGTATTCGCCGTTGATGAAGGCACGGCCTTCGATCTTCAGTTGCTGGGCACGTTGTTCCCAGTCCGCACGGGTCAGGGTGGTCATACGAAACTCCTCCTCTTGTTTAGGTGCAACGCCGCACTGAGGACTCACAGGCGTTGTCAGAATTCTGGCCGGGCGCCACGCGCACACTGGCAAGCGATACCCTAAACCAGCCGGGGTAAACTATCAATATATTTGACACGAGAGGCTCAAAAGCCTACTGATGTTCATTTTATTAAACAACAACAGGAGCCGAACCATGAGCATTGATAGCATCATCGACTTCGCCCAGGTCATCACCGAGGCCGAACGCTACCGCCCGGCTGCAGAGAAAATCCTCAAGGGCGAGCCGGACCAGGCGGTCTACAACCATTATTCCAGCCCGTGCGGGCAGTTTGCCGCTGGCGTATGGGAAGGTGAGGTGGGCCAGTGGACAGTGAACTACACGGAGCACGAATACTGCGAGATCGTCCAGGGCGTTTCGGTGCTGCGCGACCAGGACGGTGGGGCGAAAACCCTGCGTGCCGGCGATCGGTTCGTCATCCCCGCCGGCTTCAAAGGCACTTGGGAGGTGCTGGAGCCGTGCCGCAAGATCTATGTGATGTTCGAGCAGAAATAACCACAGAAGTATCTATGTAGCGCAGGCAGTGCGCAGGCATGCGTGAGGATGGCCCTGCCCATGTCGGGCCATCCAACTTCAACAGGAAGAACGCCATGACCAACGAAGAAGTGCTGCGAACCCTTGCCCACCTGGTCGGCACCCCTTACGCGCCAGCGCTCAAAGACACCATCCGCACCCTCACCGGCCGCACCCGGGTGGTCGGCCCAAACGAGATGTGCACCCGCGAGTACGACGTCGAGCGCATCCAGATCAAGGCCGGTGCCGACCTGCTGATCCAGGGCTTCGACTTCAACTGACCCTGCAACAGCCAAAAAAAAACCCGCATCCGAAAGGAGGCGGGTTTTTTTCAGGTCGCCGATCAATTACTTGATCTTGGCTTCCTTGTACACCACGTGCTTGCGAACAACCGGATCATATTTCTTGATCTCGATTTTGTCCGGGGTGGTGCGCTTGTTCTTGTCGGTGGTGTAGAAGTGGCCGGTGCCGGCACTCGAAACCAGACGGATCAATTCACGCATGATGCTCTCCCTTAAACCTTGGCGCCAGCTTTACGGATGTCAACCAGAACGGCGTCGATGCCGCGCTTGTCGATGATACGCATGCCTTTGGCGGAAACGCGCAGACGCACGAAACGCTTCTCGGATTCAACCCAGAAACGGTGGTGCTGCAGGTTCGGCAGGAAACGACGACGGGTTTTGTTGTTTGCGTGGGAAATGTTGTTCCCGGTTACTGGACCCTTACCAGTAACTTGACAGACTCTCGACATGACTCAGCCCTCTAAAACCACATGCCCAACCCGGCATGGGTTGGCCGCTTAATCTCTCAGTCTTTGGCGCCTGAGCGCCGTGATTCTGGAGGCCTTATCGACCGGATCCGCTTATGCGACAGGCCGAGCCCCTAGAAAAGAGCGCTGCTTTATACCAGAAAGACTTGGCTGCAACAACAGTAGATGCACATTACCGCTAGCCAGAACGCGCCGGGCCAGCATAGCGGCAGGCCCCGCCAGTCGTCGACCGCTCGTCGCAAGATTTGCAAAAAAGGGTGTGGTCATTTGCCGGCGGGCGCACTAGGGTAAGCCTTTTCCAGACTGCACTGGCAGATGGGCCACTGACAGCCAAGGAGCCACCATGCGTGTCGCCGCACTTTCCTTATTGTTCACCACCCTGTTCGCCACTGGCGCTGCCCAGGCCGCTCCGCTGAGCGTTTGCAGCGAGGCCAGCCCCGAAGGTTTCGACGTGGTGCAGTACAACTCGCTCACCACCACCAACGCCACCGCCGACGTGCTGATGAACCGCCTGGTGGAGTTCGATGCGGCGCAAGGCAAGGTGGTGCCGAGCCTGGCGACCAGCTGGACGGTATCGGCCGACGGCCTGGTGTATGACTTCACCCTGCGCGATGACGTCAAGTTTCACAGCACCCCCTACTTCAAGCCAAGCCGCAAGCTGAATGCCGACGACGTGCTGTTCAGCTTCCAGCGCATGCTCTACCCGGCCCATGCCTGGCACAAGACTGCGCCGGGCGGCTACCCGCATGCCCAATCGCTGCAGCTGGGCAGCCTGATCAAGGCGATCGAGGCACCGTCGCCGAACACCGTGCGCTTCACCCTCAGCCACCCGGACGCCACCTTCCTGGCCACCCTGAGCATGGGCTTCGCCTCGATCTACTCCGCCGAATACGCCGACAAGCTGCTCAAGGCCGGCACACCGGAAAAGCTCAACAACCAACCGATCGGCACCGGGCCGTTCGTGTTCCAGCGTTTCCAGAAAGACGCCGTGGTGCGCTACCGCGCCAACCCGGACTACTTCGCCGGCAAGCCGGCGGTCGACCCGCTGATCTTCGCCATCACCACCGATGCCAACGTGCGCCTGCAGAAGCTCAAGCGTGGCGAGTGCCAGGTTGCCCTGTCGCCCAAGCCGTTGGACATTGCCGAAGCGGGCAAGGACGGTAACCTCAAGGTGGCCACCACCCCGGCATTCATGACTGCCTTCGTCGCCATCAACAGCCAGCACCCGCCGCTGGACAAGCCGGAAGTGCGCCAGGCGATCAACCTGGCTTTCGACAGGCAGGCCTACCTCAAGGCCGTGTTCGAAGACTCTGCGGTGGCTGCCAACGGCCCCTACCCGCCTAATACCTGGAGCTACGCCAAGGACCTGCCCGGCTACCCGCTGGACCTGAAGAAAGCCAAGGCCCTGCTGACCAAGGCCGGGCTGGCCGAAGGCTTCAGTACCACCATCTGGACCCGTCCCTCGGGAAGCCTGCTCAACCCCAACCCCAGCCTTGGCGCGCAGATGCTGCAAGCCGACCTGGCGAAGATTGGCGTGAAAGCGGAGATCCGCGTGATCGAGTGGGGCGAACTGATACGCCGCGCCAAGGCTGGCGAGCATGACTTGCTGTTCATGGGCTGGGCGGGCGACAACGGCGACCCGGACAACTTCCTCAGCCCGCAGTTTTCCTGCGCGGCGGTCGAGTCAGGGACCAACTTCGCACGCTTCTGCGACAGCCGCCTCGACCAGCTGATCAGCGCCGGGCGCACCACCAACGACCAGAGCGTGCGCAGCCGGCTGTACCAGCAGGCGCAGACACTGATCCAGCAGCAGGCGCTGTGGGTGCCACTGGCGCACCCGACGGCGGCGACCTTGCTGCGCCAAGGCGTCGAGGGGTACCAGGTGAGCCCGTTCGGGCGGCTGGATTTCAGCAAGGTGACGGTGACCAAGTAAGCCTGTACCGGCCTCTTCGCGGGTGAACCCGCTCCTACAGGACAGCGCCAGCCTGGCAGTTGACGCTACCCCTGTAGGAGCGGGTTCACCCGCGAAAGGGCCGACACTGGCGGCACAAGTTCCACAGGCTTCTTCAGACCACAATCCACCCATGCTCGACCATCGACAACGGCTCCCCATCACCAATGATGATGTGATCCAGCACCCGCACATCGATCAACGCCAGCCCCCGCTTCAACGACAGGGTCAAATGCACATCGTCCTGACTCGGTTCACTGATTCCTGAAGGATGGTTGTGGCACAGGATCAATGCCGCAGCGTTGTGCACCAGCGCCCGCCGCACCACCTCTCGCGGATAGACACTCGCCCGATCTATCGTGCCCCTGAACAGGATCTCGAATGCCAGTGGCCGGTGCTTGGTATCGAGAAACAGACACCCGAACACCTCGCTGGCCTCATGCCTGAGCATGGCTTTCAAGTAGCGTCGCACCGCTGCCGGGCTGTCCATGGCAGACTCCCGCTCAATCGACGTTGCAAGGTGCCTGCGGCCGATCTCAAGCAGTGCCTGCAGCTGGCTGTACCTCACCGGGCCCAACCCGAGCTCGCCGACGAAGGCCTCGCGGTCGGCCTCCAGCAACCGGCGCAAGCTGCCGAACTTCACCAACAAGCCTCGCGATAGCTCCACGACATTGCGCCCACGTATGCCTGAGCCGAGAAAAACGGCCAGCAGCTCCGTATCTGTCAGGCTCCCTGCCCCGCGCTGCAACAACTTCTCCCTAGGCCGTTCTTGCGCCGGCCACTCCCTGATGTTCATTCCGCCCCTGCCTTTGCTGCGGCCCATTTCGGCCCTGTGTTAATCTATTTCGCCTCGTACATGCGACGTTCCGCCGCAGGCATTTTCAAACGTCGCCGCCCGCTCTCACTGGAAAAAGGCAAGCCTATGCAGCGGCTGTATCGCAAGCGCATCGTTCTCGGCGTGGGTGGCGGCATTGCCGCCTACAAAAGCGCCGAGCTGATTCGCCGTCTCCTCGAGCACGGCGCGCAGGTGCGCGTCGTCATGACACGGGGTGGTGCCGAATTCATCACCCCGCTGACCCTGCAGGCGCTGTCGGGCCACCCCGTGCACATGGACCTGCTCGACCCGGCCGCCGAAGCAGCCATGGGCCATATCGAACTGGCCAAGTGGGCGGACCTGGTGTTGATCGCCCCAGCCACCGCCGACCTCATGGCACGCATGGCCCAGGGCATGGCAGACGACCTGCTGACTACGCTGGTGCTGGCCACTGACGCCACCGTCGCCGTGGCGCCGGCGATGAACCAGGCCATGTGGCGCGACCCGGCCACCCAGGCCAACCTCGAGCTGCTCAAGAGCCGTGGCATTCAGGTGTTCGGCCCGGCATCCGGCAGCCAGGCCTGTGGCGACGTCGGCCTGGGGCGCATGCTAGAAGCCACCGACCTGGCCTGGTGCGCCGCGGAAAGCTTCAAGCGCCAGGCACTGACCGGCAAGCACGTGCTGATCACCGCCGGGCCGACCCAGGAAAACATCGACCCGGTGCGCTACATCACCAATCATAGCTCCGGCAAGATGGGCTTCGCCCTGGCCGAAGCGGCCGCCGAAGCAGGGGCTCGGGTGACCCTCGTCACGGGCCCTGTGCACTTGCCGACCCCTGACCGGGTCAGCCGCATCGACGTCGTCAGCGCGCGAGACATGCTCGCGGCCTGTGAAGCGGCCATGCCGTGCGACCTGTTCATTGCCTCGGCAGCGGTTGCGGACTACCGCCCCGAAGTCGTTGCCACACAAAAACTGAAGAAAGATCCTACGACCGGCGACGGCATGCTGCTGCAGATGGTGCGTAATCCCGATATCCTTGCCACCATTGCTGGCCGCGCCGACCGCCCGTTCAGCGTCGGCTTTGCCGCCGAAACCGAGCACCTGCTCGATTACGCCACGCGCAAGCTCAAGGACAAGAACCTCGACCTGATCGTCGCCAATGATGTGGCCAACCCCAGCATCGGCTTCAACAGCGAAGAAAACGCCTTGACCGTGATCGACCGCCAGCAGCACCAGACCCTCTTCGCGCAGACCAGCAAGGGCAAGATCGCCCGGCAACTGGTCGCCTTCATCGCCGAACGGCTTAACCAGGTTCAATAAGTTACATGCACGCTCTTCAAGCCAAGATCCTCGACCCACGCCTGGGCAGCGAATTCCCGCTACCCGCGTACGCTACCCCCGGCTCCGCCGGCCTCGACCTGCGCGCTCTGCTCAAGGAAGACACCCTCCTCGAACCGGGCCAGACCATCCTGATTCCTACCGGCCTGTCGATCTACATCGGCGACCCGGGTCTGGCAGCAGTCATCCTGCCGCGCTCGGGCCTGGGCCATAAGCACGGCATCGTGCTGGGCAACCTGGTCGGCCTGATCGATTCGGACTACCAGGGCGAGCTGATGGTGTCGTGCTGGAACCGCGGCAACACGCCGTTCACCATCGCGGTTGGCGAGCGCATCGCCCAGCTGGTGCTGGTACCGGTGGTGCAGGCTCACTTCGACATCGTCGAAGCATTCGACGAAAGCCAGCGTGGCGCTGGCGGCTTCGGCCACTCCGGCAGCCACTGAGCCGGCAAATGACCGTTCAGGCCAAGGATGGCGAACTCTCTGGCGAAACCACCGTCCAAGCGTTCAGTTTGCGCCTGCCCAGAAAGCCTTTGACTAATGGAGCTTCCAGAGATGAACGACATGGCCCACCTGGTCCCCGCCGCATTGCCCGACAGCATTTTCCGCGCATATGACATACGCGGCGTGGTCGGCAAGACCCTTCACGCCGAAACCGCCTACTGGATCGGCCGCGCCATCGGCGCGCAAAGCCTGGCCCAGGGCGAACCGCAGGTTTCGGTAGGGCGCGATGGCCGCCTGTCGGGCCCGATGCTGGTGGAACAGCTGATCAAAGGCCTGGTCGATGCGGGCTGCCACGTCAGCGACGTCGGTCTGGTGCCTACCCCGGCGCTGTACTACGCAGCCAACGTGCTGGCCGGAAAGTCCGGTGTGATGCTGACCGGCAGCCACAACCCTTCGGACTACAACGGTTTCAAGATCGTCATCGCCGGTGACACCTTGGCCAACGAACAGATCCAGGCCCTGCTGACCCGCCTGAAAACCAACGACCTGACCCTGGCCCAAGGCCGCGTGGAAAAGGTCGAGATCCTCGACCGCTACTTCCAGCAGATCGTCGGCGACGTAAAGCTGGCGAAAAAGCTCAAGGTGGTGGTGGACTGCGGCAACGGCGCCGCTGGCGTGATTGCACCGCAACTGATCGAAGCCCTGGGCTGCGAAGTGATCCCGCTGTTCTGCGAGGTCGACGGCAACTTCCCCAACCACCACCCGGACCCGGGCAAGCCGGAGAACCTCGAAGACCTGATCGCCAAGGTCAAGGAAACCGGTGCCGATATCGGCCTGGCCTTCGACGGTGACGGCGACCGCGTTGGCGTGGTGACCAACACCGGCAGCATCGTCTACCCCGACCGCCTGCTGATGCTGTTTGCCCAGGACGTGCTGTCGCGCAACCCGGGCGCCGAGATCATCTTCGACGTCAAATGCACCCGCCGCCTGACCCCGCTGATCGAACAGCACGGTGGCAGCGCCTTGATGTGGAAAACCGGCCATTCGCTGATCAAGAAAAAGATGAAGCAGACCGGTTCGCTGCTGGCAGGCGAGATGAGCGGTCACATCTTCATCAAGGAACGTTGGTACGGTTTTGACGACGGTATCTACAGCGCTGCGCGCCTGCTGGAGATCCTCAGCAAGACCGAGCAGAGCGCCGAAAACCTGTTTGCCGCCTTCCCGAACGATATTTCCACGCCGGAAATCAATATTGATGTGACCGACGAGGGTAAATTCAGCATCATTGATGCACTGCAACGCGACGCCGACTGGGGCGAAGCCAACCTGACCACCATCGACGGTGTGCGGGTCGACTACGCCAACGGCTGGGGCCTGGTACGCGCCTCCAACACCACCCCGGTGCTGGTGCTGCGTTTCGAGGCCGACAGCGACGCCGAATTGCAACGTATCAAGGATGTTTTCCGCACCCAGTTGCTGCGGGTAGAGCCTGAGCTGCAACTGCCGTTCTGACCGACTATCTGTTCCTTACAGGAGCCCTGCATGACCCTCGATCGCGATGCCGCTTCCCATGTAGCCGAGGTTTTGTCCGAAGCACTGCCTTACATCCGCCGCTTTGTCGGCAAGACCCTGGTGATCAAGTACGGCGGCAACGCGATGGAGAGCGAGGAGCTCAAGACGGGCTTCGCCCGTGACATCGTGCTGATGAAGGCTGTGGGCATCAACCCGGTGGTGGTCCACGGCGGTGGCCCGCAGATCGGCGACCTGCTCAAGCGCTTGTCGATCGAGAGCCACTTCATCGACGGCATGCGCGTCACCGACTCGGCGACCATGGACGTGGTGGAGATGGTGCTGGGTGGCCAGGTCAACAAAGACATCGTCAACCTGATCAACCGCCACGGCGGCAGCGCCATCGGCCTGACCGGCAAGGACGCCGAGCTGATCCGCGCCCGCAAGCTGACCGTCAGCCGCCAGACACCAGAGATGACCACCCCGGAAATCATCGACATCGGTCACGTCGGTGAAGTGGTGAGCGTGAACACCGACCTGTTGAACATGCTGGTGAAGGGCGACTTCATCCCGGTCATCGCGCCAATCGGCGTGGGTGCCAACGGTGAGTCGTACAACATCAACGCCGACCTGGTGGCGGGCAAGGTGGCCGAAGCGCTGAAGGCCGAGAAGCTGATGCTGCTGACCAACATCGCCGGCCTGATGGACAAGCAGGGTCAGGTGTTGACGGGCCTGACCACCGAGCAGGTCAACGAACTGATCGCTGACGGCACCATTTATGGCGGCATGCTGCCGAAGATCAAGTGCGCGCTGGATGCGGTGCAGGGCGGCGTGAACAGCTCGCACATCATTGATGGCCGCGTGCCGAATGCAGTGCTGCTGGAGATTTTCACCGACAGCGGCGTGGGCACCCTGATTACCAACCGCAAGCCGCGCTGATTGATCGGCTAGCTTGCACTGGCCTCTTCGCGGGTAAACCCGCTCCTACAAAGGAAATCCCCGTGTAGGAGCGGGATTACCCGCGAAAGGGCCAGATCAGGCGGCACAAAAAAAGGCGACCCTCTGAAGAAGGTCGCCTTTTTCATTCCTAGGCCAGGATCAGATCCCGTACTGCGCCCGATAGGCCTCCACAGCCGGCAGGTGCTGCTTCAACTGTGGATCGTCAGCCAGGAACTCCAGCACCTGGGTCAGCGAAACAATGCTGACCACCGGGATACCGAAGTCGCGTTCCACTTCCTGAATCGCCGACAGTTCGCCATTGCCGCGCTCTTCACGGTTCAGCGCAATCAGTACACCAGCGGCCTTGGCCTGCTGGGCGTTGATGATCTGCATGACTTCACGAATGGCGGTACCGGCGGTAATCACGTCGTCGATGATCAGCACGTCACCGGCCAGCGGCGCGCCGACCAGGCTGCCACCTTCGCCGTGGTCCTTGGCTTCCTTGCGGTTGAAGCACCATGGCACGTCGAGCTGATGCTGGTCGGCAAGGGCCACGGCGGTAGTCGCCGCCAAAGGGATACCTTTGTAGGCCGGGCCGAACAGCACATCGAAGGGGATTTTGCTGTCGACGATGGCGGCGGCGTAGCAACGGCCTAGTTCAGCCAGGGCGGAACCGGTGTTGAACAGGCCGGCATTGAAGAAATACGGGCTGGTACGCCCCGATTTCAGGGTGAATTCACCGAAACGCAGTACCCCGCGATCGATGGCAAAACGGATAAAGTCGCGCTGATACGGCTGCATGAATAGTCCCGGACACCACGGATTTAGCTAAATGGGTTGAGCTCGGGTATCATACACGCACGAGATTTATGGGGCCATTTATGCGGATCATCAGTGTGAACGTAAATGGCATTCAGGCTGCGGCCGAGCGTGGTTTGCTCAGCTGGCTGCAAGCCCAGAATGCCGACGTCATCTGCCTTCAGGATACCCGCGCCTCGGCCTTTGAACTCGACGACCCAGCTTTCCAGCTCGATGGCTATTTCCTTTATGCCTGCGACGCGGAGGTGCCTGCCCAAGGTGGTGTGGCCCTTTACTCGCGCATGCAGCCCAAGGCAGTCATCACCGGCCTGGGCTTCGAGACAGCCGACCGCTACGGGCGTTACCTGCAAGCAGATTTCGACAAAGTCAGTATTGCCAGCCTGCTGCTGCCTTCGGGCATGAACGGCGACGAAGACTTGAACCAGAAGTTCAAGTTGATGGACGACTTCGCCAAGTACCTGGACAAGCAGCGTCGCAAGCGTCGCGAATACATCTATTGCGGCTCGTTCTACGTGGCGCAGCAGAAGCTCGACATCAAAAACTGGCGTGACAGCCAGCAGTCGCCAGGCTTCCTGGCGCCAGAACGCGCCTGGATGGATGCAATCACTGGCGAGATGGGGTATGTCGATGCCTTGCGCGAAGTCAGCCGTGAAGGCGACCAGTACAGCTGGTGGCCAGACAACGAGCAGGCCGAGATGCTCAACCTGGGCTACCGGTTCGACTACCAGATTCTCACCCCGGGCCTGCGCCGCTTTGTACGCAACGCTCGCCTGCCGCGTCAGCCACGCTTCTCCCAGCATGCGCCGCTGATCGTCGACTATGACTGGACGCTGACCATCTAAACGGCCATTGGGGCTGCGTTGCAGCCCCAATGGCTATTTGATCGGCCGCCAGATCATCGGGTAGCGATAAGGCTTGCCCTCATTCGCCCGCACCGCCGCAATGATGATCAATATCATCACTGCCACCGTGAGCATGGCAAACAGCACCAGCCCGATAAACACGAACATCAGCAGAAAGCAGATGAACCCGGCAATGGTCACGCTGATTTGAAAGTTCAGCGCCTCTTTGCCCTGGGCGTCGATAAAAGGGTCTTGCTCGCGCTTGAGGTGCCATAGCACCAGCGGGCCCAGCAGGTGCCCGAGCGGCACTACCAGGCCCAACAGCGCGGAGAGGTGGCAGAACATCGCCCATTGCCGGATTTCGGCATTGGGCGGGGTGATCGACAGGTTCGAATCGCTCATGCCCCGCACCTCCGTGGCTGGCTTCAGTCAGCCAGTGCTGCCTGCTGCAGCTCGAAAATCTCGTTCATGCCCTTCTGCGCCAGAGCGAGCATGGCGTTGAAATCTTCCGGCTGGAACGGTGCGCCTTCGGCAGTACCCTGCACTTCGATGAAACCACCAGCGCTGGTCATGACCACATTCAGGTCGGTTTCGGCTGCGGAGTCTTCCAGGTAGTCCAGGTCGAGCACCGCTTCGCCCTGGTACATGCCGACAGATACCGCTGCGATCATGTGCTTGAGCGGGTTGCCGCCCTTGAGGCCGCCGCGCTTCTTGATCACTGCCAAAGCGTCGCACAAGGCAACCATGGCGCCGGTGATGGACGCGGTACGGGTACCGCCATCGGCCTGGATCACGTCGCAATCGACGTACAGGGTGATGTCACCGAGCTTGCTCATGTCCAGCGCGGCGCGCAGCGAACGGCCGATCAGGCGCTGGATTTCCAGGGTGCGGCCACCCTGCTTGCCACGGCTGGCCTCACGCTGGTTACGTTCGCCGGTGGAGCGCGGCAGCATGCCATACTCGGCGGTCAGCCAGCCTTGGCCCTGGCCTTTGAGGAAGCGCGGTACACCGTTTTCAACGCTGACCGTGCAGATGACTTTGGTGTCACCGAACTCGACCAGTACCGACCCTTCGGCGTGCTTGGTGTAGTTGCGGGTGATGCGGATCGAGCGGAGCTGATCGGCAACGCGACCACTTGGACGTTTCATCTGGGATACCTGTACTGGGACTTTGAATCTGCCGAGCATTATAGAGCCCGCAGCCCGGGGAAGACATGCCTATTGTCGCGCCCGGCACAGCCCGTCGCCTTTTCCTACCGCAGTAGCCACCCGTCGGTAACATAGGCGGATTGGGCGCCACGGCGACACTGCGCTACAATCCTGCGCCTTGCAGCCGAGAGGCTCCCACCGTTCATTCATCTACGCGAGGTACTCCCCATGGTGCACAGCATGACCGCTTTTGCTCGTGTCGAGCGCGCCGGCAGCCAAGGCACCCTGGTCTGGGAGCTGCGTTCGGTCAACCACCGTTACCTGGAGCCGCACCTGCGCCTGCCCGAGGCCCTGCGCGACCTCGAAGGCGGTGTACGTGAAGGCCTGCGCCAGGGCCTGTCACGCGGCAAGGTGGAATGCACCTTGCGCCTCAACGAAGACAGTAATGGCAAACCGCTGAAAGTGGACCATGAGCGCGCCGCGCAACTGGTTGCCGCCGCCGAGGAAGTGGCCAGCCTGATCAAGCAGCCTGCCCCCCTGAACCCGCTGGAAGTGCTGTCATGGCCAGGCGTGCTGGTGGCCGACACCAGCGACCCACAGGCACTGAACGCCGAAGCCATGGCGCTGTTCGACGAAGCGTTGGCCGAACTCAAGGCCGGGCGCCAGCGCGAAGGCCAGGAACTGGCGCGGCTGATCAACGAACGCCTGGACAACATGGCCAGCGAAGTCACGACCCTGCGCGCCCTGGTGCCGCAGATGCTGGCGGCGCAGCGGCAGAAGATTCTCGACCGCTTCGGCGACATGCAAGCCGAGCTGGACCCACAGCGCCTGGAGCAAGAGATGGTACTGCTGGCCCAGAAAAGCGACGTGGCAGAGGAACTCGACCGCCTCAGCACCCACGTCACCGAAGTGCGCCGCGTGCTCAAGGGTGGCGGCGCCGCTGGCCGGCGCCTGGACTTCCTGATGCAGGAGCTCAACCGCGAGGCCAACACCCTTGGCTCCAAGGCCTTCGACCCACGCAGCACGCAAGCGGCGGTCAACCTGAAGGTACTGATCGAACAGATGCGTGAACAAGTACAGAACATCGAGTAAGGCCACCCCGACCATGAACCACAGCAGCGGCACCCTCTACATCGTTTCGGCCCCCTCGGGTGCCGGCAAGACCAGCCTGGTCACCGCCCTGACCAAAGACGACCAGCAGATTCGCGTCTCGGTCTCGCACACTACCCGCGCCATGCGCCCGGGCGAGCAGCACGGGGTGAACTATCACTTCGTCGTCCACGAGGAGTTCAAGACGCTGATCGCGCAAGGAGACTTTCTGGAGCATGCCGAAGTGTTCGGCAACTTCTACGGTACTTCGCGCAGCGCGCTGCAGCACACCCTGGACCAAGGCTACGACCTGATCCTGGAAATCGACTGGCAAGGTGCCCAGCAAGTGCGCAAGCTGATGCCAGAGGCGCTGTCGGTGTTCATCCTGCCTCCAAGTCAGGAGGCGCTTCGCCACCGCCTGGACGGACGCGGGCAGGACAGCGAAGAGATCATTGCCGGGCGCATGAAGGAAGCGGTCAGCGAGATGGTGCACTACGACGAGTATGACTACGTGATCATCAATGATGATTTCGACGCGGCGCTGGCAGACTTGAAAGCGGTGTTCCGCTCGAATCGGCTGCTGTTGAAGAAGCAGCAGCAGCGTCATGCGGCGCTGCTGAAGCAAATGATCGGCTAAAGATCGATGGGGGCTGCATTGCAGCCCTTCGCGGGCACGCCCGCTCCCACGGGTTAATCACTGCCTTGAGGCTTGTGCCGCACCTTTGGGAGCAACTGTCTTGCTCAATTTCTAAAAGCTGGCGCGATCCGAGTGGGAGCGGCCTTGTGTCGCGAAAGGGCCGCGAAGCGGCCCCCGCATTATTTGCATCGACGCTGAAATCCCGGGGCTGCTGTGCAGCCTTTTCGCGACACAAGGCCGCTCCCACAAGGACTGCGCCAGGCTTTAGATGTGGACGGCGACTTTTAGGGCTTCCAGCGCCGGTTCGACCCTGATGCCCAGCACTGCCGCCAGTCCATTACCCGTGCCAGGTCCTGCTGCCCCACCATGACCATCTACAGTTCATACCTGTAGGAAACAACGGCGACCCTAGGGTTGATGGGTGGGCTTGCGGTGATGATGTTTCTCGATACCGCGCTGGGCTGAGGCTGAGCACCGGCCTGTGGGAGCGGGCGTGCCCGCGAAGGGCCGCAGAGCGGCCCCATTGGTTTATTCCTGCAGTGGCAAGGTAGCCTGCTGACGCAGGGTAGCCCCGAGGAAGTACGCCGGCGCACGCATGCGCGACAGCATCATCAGGCCGATACCAAGCACCGAGATGATCGCGGCAATCACGAACACCAGCCCCAGACCGCCCACATGCGAGCCGCTGCCGAAGTCCGGCGACGCACTGTCGATGGCGGTACGCACGAAGATCACCGACAAGATCACCCCACCCACCAGCGGGCACAGGCCGCGCATGATGAAGTGGCGCAGGCTGTCGAACAGGCTGCCGCGGAAATACCAGACGCAGGCAAATGCGGTCAGCGAATAGTAGAAGCAGATCATCATGCCCAATGCCGTGATGGTATCTGCCAGCACGTTCTCGCTCAGCGTACGCATGGTCACGTAGAACAGGCCTGCGGCCAGGCCGGCGCAGATGGTGGCATAGCGCGGCGTTTGCGAGCGCGGGCAGACGCTGGCGAACTTCTGCGGCACCGCGCCGTAATAACCCATGGCCAACAGGGTGCGCGCCGGCGCCACGAAGGTGGACTGCAGCGACGCCGCCGTACTGGCCAGCACAGCGATGGACATCAGGATCGCCAGCGGCCCCATGACCGGGCCGGCCAGGTGGGCAAAGACGTTCTCCTGGATGCGCGGGTTGTTCAGGCCCAGGCCCGTTTCACTGATACCGGCAAACTGCAGGGTGGCGATGGCAGTGAACAGGTACAGGCCGAGAATCAACATCACGGTCCAGGTAGCGGCCTTGCCCGGCACCTCTTCGCTGCCCACCGATTCTTCACTGACGGTCAGGCAAGTGTCCCAGCCCCAGAAGATGAAGATCGACAGTGACAGGCCAGCGGCAAAGGCCGAGAACGACTCGACACCGAACGGGTTGAACCAGGCGAAATCGAACGCCAGCGGTGGCGGCGCGGTGGTGCCGCCGAAAGCGGCGAAAGCAAAGCCGATCAACACCAGCAACTGCAGGGCCACCAAGCCGTACTGCACAGTCATTGTGGTGGCGATACCCCGACAGCAGATCCACACTGCCAAACCAATGAACACGCAACAGGTAACGATGTTGATCAACAGGTTGTCGGCCAACGCTGCCAGCTCATGCTTGCCGGTGATCTGGCCAAGGAACAGGTAGAAGAAGTCCACCGCCACACCTGCCAGGTTCGACAGCACGATCGTGGTGGCAACCACCAGTCCCCAGCCGCCGATCCAGCCGATCATCGGGCCGAATGCACGCGCCGACCAGGTAAACGAAGTACCGCTGTCCGGCTCCGCCGAGTTCAGCTCGCGATAGCCCAGGGCAACCAGCAGCATCGGCAGGAAGCCCACGATGAACACGGCCGGCAGGTGGGCGCCCACCTCACGCACGGTAGGGCCAAGGGCCCCAGTCAGGGTATAGACCGGGGCGATGGTGGAAATGCCCAGCACCACGCTGGCCAGCAGGCCCAAGCGGCCCTTGGCCAGGCCTTTGCTGCGCTGAGTGTTGCCCGCGTCGGCCGCCACATCGGGTGGGCGGCCGGCTTCTGTGTAATTGCTCATGAGTATTTGCCGTAAATTTTGGAATTGTTTTAACAAGCCTTGGGTACAAGGCTCGCTTTCACTCATTGAAAGCTTGCTATCGGGGACGAGTCATCCGAGACCTTCGGCTGACGTCAGAATCATTCCTGCCGTGAGCCCTCCCGTGCTGCGTAGGCATTGCAGGCCTCGCGAAACGCCTGAAACAGACGCAGCGAAACCGGGTTTTCGTTGAAGCGCCACTCCGGGTGCCACTGCACCCCGAGCACAAAGCCCGGTGCCGCAGGCATGGACACCGCCTCGATCAGGCCATCCGGGGCCCGTGCCTCGACGCGCAGGCCTGGGGCCAGACGGTCGATGCCCTGGCTGTGCAGCGAATTGACCTCGAACTGCGCCGCCAGGCCCAGGCGCTCGAACAACCCGCCAGGCTCGATACTGACCGAGTGACGAGGGCTGTATTGCACCTCCAGGGGGGCATCCTCGGGTTCGCGGTGGTCAAGGTAGCCTGGCAGCTCCTGCACACGCTGGTGCAGGCTGCCGCCAAGGGCCACGTTCAGCTCCTGGTAGCCTCGGCAGATGCAGAATACGGGCACACCGACGGCAATGGCTGCCTGCAGCAGCGGCAGGGTCAGGCGATCACGCGCCAGATCATGCCGGGTACCCGCCACACTGGGGGCGCCATTGTAATGATGCGGCTCGATATTTGAAGGCGAGCCGGTAAAAACAATGCCGTGCAGGCGGGCCAGCAGCGCTTGCGTGTCGCTGCCGCCATCACGGGCCGGCAAGATCAGTGGCAAGCCGGCAAAGCCGGCTGCCTCGACATACTTGTCGCCGACCGTGTGCGAGGAGTTCTTCCCTACCTGCTGACGGCAGGCGCTGACACCGATCAAAGGGACCGCATTTGCGCTCATGGGGTTACACCGTGTGCAGGTACCAGTTGTACTCGAGGTCTGAAATCGACACTTCGAACTCGGCCAGTTCGCTTTCCTTGCAGGCCACGAAGATATCGATGTAGTCCGGGCTGATGTATTGGTTGAGGACTTCGCTGTCATCCAGCGCGCGCAGGGCATCGCGCAGGTTGTTCGGCAGGCTTTGCTCCAGCTGCTCGTAGGAGTTGCCTTCGATCGGCGCCTCGGGCTCGACCTTGTTGGTCAGGCCATGGTGAACGCCGGCAAGGATCGCCGCGAGCATCAGGTACGGGTTGGCATCGGCGCCGGCTACACGGTGCTCAAGGCGCACATTGTCGCTGCTGTCGGTGGGCACGCGTACGGCCACGGTGCGGTTGTCCAGGCCCCAGCTCGGCGCATTGGGCACGTAGAACTGCGCACCGAAGCGGCGGTAGGAGTTGATGTTGGGACACAGGAAGGCCATCGACGCCGGCATGGTTTCCAGCACGCCACCAATGGCGTGGCGCAACGTATCGCTTTGCAGCGGATCGTCACTGGCGAAGATGTTCTTGCCGGTTTTCTTGTCCAGCAATGAAATGTGTACATGCAGGCCATTGCCTGCCTGGCCCGGGTAGGGCTTGGCCATGAAGGTGGTGTCCATTTCATGGTCGTAGGCGACGTTCTTGATCAGGCGCTTGAGCAGGATCGCATAGTCACAGGCCTTCAGCGGATCCGCCACGTGGTGCAAGTTGACCTCGAACTGCGCCGGGGCGCTTTCCTTGACGATGGCGTCGGCAGGCAGGCCCTGTTCCTTGGCTGCTTCGAGCATGTCCTGCAAGCAGTCGGCGTACTCGTCGAGGTCGTCGATCAGGTACACCTGGGTCGACTGCGGGCGCTTGCCGGAGATCGGCGAGCGCGGCGGCTGCGGGCGGCCGTTGAGGTTGTCCTGGTCGATCAGGTAGAACTCAAGCTCGAACGCGGCGCAAATATCCAGGCCCAGGTCGTCGAACTTGCTCACCACCTGGCGCAGCACTTCACGCGGGTCGGCGAAGAACGGCTGGCCATCCAGCTCGTGCATGGTCATCAGCAGCTGGGCGGTGGGGCGCTTCTGCCACGGCTCGTCCGACAACGTGCCGGGGATCGGGAAACAGATACGGTCGGCGTCGCCGATGTCCAGGCCAAGGCCGGTGCTTTCGACAGTGGAACCGTTGATATCAAGGGCGAACAGCGATGCGGGCAGGTTGATGCCCTTCTCGTACACCTTGTGCAGGCTGGCCCGCTCGATGCGCTTGCCACGTACCACGCCATTCATGTCGGAGATCAGCAGGTCTACGTACTGCGTGTCCGGATGGGCCTGGAGGAAGTCATTCATCTCGCTGGAAGAACTGGCGCACGGGGTTACCGACGTCATGGTGTACATCCTTTGATGTGCTGCGGCGATGTGGGGATACGGCTGGCGCCTCACGGGCGACGATGGTTGCAGCTGTTGTTCTTTTCACTTTCCCATCGTGGGGACTGGTTACCCGACCGGGCGCATTGATTCCGGGGGGCCGTTTCACTATAAAATGGCCCAGACGCAACAGACATTGGCAATTTGGCAAGCAGAGCGTGCACCAATGCAATATCAGATAACCCACGCAGACCTCTCTCTGGTCCTGGCACTGGAACGTGGCCGCTCGCTGGCCAAAGCCGCCGAACTGCTCAAAGTCGACGTTTCGACCGTATTCCGCTCGATCCGCCGATTGGAGTCAGCGCTGGGCACTGCTTTGTTCGTCAAGAGCCGAAAGGGCTATCTGCCGACTGACACCGCACAGGCCTTGGCCGAGCAGGCCGAACGTGCCGAGCAGGCGCTGGAAGCGGCGCGCATTGCCATGACCAGTGGCGAGCAGGTGGTCAGCGGCACGGTGCGCCTGACCTGCACAGAGGCGGTGATGCACAGCCTGTTGCTGCCGGCGCTGGCCGAGTTCATGTCCAACTACCCGGCGTTGTCACTGGAGATGGGCACCTCCAATACCTTCGCCAACCTCAGCCGGCGCGACGCCGACATCGCCCTGCGCCTGACCAACACACCTCCGGAGCACCTGGTTGGCCGCAACCTGGGTTCGACCTCCTATGTAGTCTGCGGCCAGCCACAGTGGCGCGAGCGCCTGAGCGAGTCCCCCGCCAGCGTGCCGTGGATCGCACCAGACGACTCGATGCAGGACCACCCTACGGTGGTCTGGCGCAACCAACAACACCCGGGCCTGAGCCCGCGCTACCAGTGCAGCAGCATGTCGACCATCGCCCAGTTGGTAATGGCCGGCCTGGGCGTGGCAGCACTGCCGGACTACATGGTGCATGCGCTGCCTGGGGTGGATGCTCTCAGCGGTCCCCTGCCCGGCTGCGACACTCAGCTGTGGTTGCTGACCCGGCCGGATTGCCGGGCGCTGCGCTCGGTGCAGACCTTGTTCGAAGAGCTGACCCCGCGGTTGCGTGACGCGATGCTCTGAGGTTATCGTCAACCTCATGCACTGAGGGTGTCTGTTCCGGCCCTTTCGCGGGTAAACCCGCCGCTACAAGCTACGCGGTCCCTGTAGGAGCGGGTTCACCCGCGAAGAAGGCATCGCAGGGTTTGCAGGTACCGCCCGGCAAAACAGCGCTTCCCTATTGGCTGGTGAATTTTTATACTATCGAGTCCGCCTGCCCATTAATGGGCTGCACGCCCACCGCAATTGCTACTGAGGAAGACCATGGCCCGCGTAACTGTTGAAGACTGCCTGGAACACGTGGATAACCGCTTTGAGCTGGTCATGCTCTCGACCAAGCGCGCTCGCCAGCTGGCGACCGGCGGCAAAGAGCCACGCGTTGCGTGGGAAAACGACAAGCCAACCGTTGTTGCCCTGCGTGAAATTGCCGAAGGCATCGTCACCAACGAGTTCATCGCCGCTGAAGAGATCGTCACCGAGGATCCGGTGTTCGCCGCGTTCGAGGACGAGAACAACGAGGCTGTCTGATTGATGCCAGGTCGACGTCGTACGGCGCAAGGCCCTCTTCCTCGGCAGGAGGTGAACCCATGCCGGGTATAGAAGCCTTGGCCGAACGGCTGTCGACCTATCTTGGCCCCGAACAGGTCAACCTGGTTCGGCGTGCCTATTTCTACGCCGAACAGGCTCACGATGGGCAACGCCGCCGCAGTGGCGAGCCCTACGTGACCCACCCGCTGGCCGTGGCCAGCATCCTCGCCGACATGCACATGGACCATCAGAGCCTGATGGCGGCCATGCTGCACGATGTGATCGAAGACACCGGCATCGCCAAGGAAGCCCTCAGCCAGCAGTTTGGCGAGACCGTGGCCGAACTGGTCGATGGGGTCAGCAAGCTGACCCAGATGAATTTCGAGACCAAGGCCGAGGCACAGGCGGAAAACTTCCAGAAGATGGCCATGGCCATGGCCCGCGATATCCGCGTGATCCTGGTCAAGTTGGCCGACCGCCTGCACAACATGCGCACCCTGGAAGTGCTGTCTGGCGAAAAACGCCGGCGCATCGCCAAGGAAACCCTCGAGATCTACGCCCCCATCGCCAACCGCCTGGGGATGCACACCGTGCGCGTGGAGTTCGAAGACCTTGGCTTCAAGGCCATGCACCCAATGCGCTCGTCGCTGATTCATCGTGCAGTGAAGAGCGCACGCGGCAACCGCAAAGAAATCGTCGCCAAGATCGAGCACTCGCTGGCCAACTGCCTGGCCGCCGACGGCATCGAGGGCGAGGTCAGCGGTCGGCAGAAACACCTCTATGGCATCTACAAGAAGATGCGCGGCAAGCGCCGTGCCTTCAACGAGATCATGGACGTGTATGCCTTCCGCATCATTGTCGACAAGGTTGACACCTGCTACCGCGTGCTCGGCGCCGTGCACAACCTGTACAAGCCGCTGCCTGGACGCTTCAAGGATTACATCGCGATCCCCAAGGCCAATGGCTACCAGTCGTTGCACACGACCCTGTTCGGCATGCACGGCGTGCCCATCGAAATCCAGATCCGCACCCGCGAAATGGAAGAGATGGCCAACAACGGCATCGCCGCGCACTGGCTGTACAAGTCAAACGACGACGAGCAGCCCAAGGGCAGCCACGCGCGTGCCCGCCAGTGGGTCAAGGGTATCCTCGAACTGCAGCAACGTGCCGGCAACTCCCTGGAATTCATCGAGAGCGTGAAGATCGACCTGTTCCCGGACGAGGTCTACGTGTTCACGCCCAAAGGCCGGATCATGGAGTTGCCCAAAGGCTCCACGGCCGTCGACTTCGCCTACGCGGTGCACACCGACGTTGGTAACAGTTGCATCGCGTGCCGCATCAACCGCCGCCTGGCGCCGCTGTCCGAACCGCTGCAAAGCGGCTCGACAGTGGAAATCGTCAGCGCCCCGGGCGCTCGGCCCAACCCGGCCTGGCTCAACTTTGTGGTTTCAGGCAAGGCACGCACGAATATCCGCCACGCGCTAAAGCAACAGCGCCGCTCCGAATCCATCAGCCTGGGCGAGCGCCTGCTGAACAAGGTGCTCACTGGCTTCGACAGCAGCCTGGAGAAAATCCCCCAGGAACGCATCGAGTCTATTCTCGCCGAGTACCGCCTGGAGCTGATAGAAGACCTGCTCGAAGACATCGGCCTGGGCAACCGCATGGCCTACGTGGTCGCGCGCCGCCTGCTGTCGGCCGAAGGCGAACAGTTGCCGGCGCCAGAAGGCCCGCTGGCGATCCGTGGCACCGAAGGTCTGGTGCTGAGCTACGCCAAGTGCTGCACGCCGATCCCGGGTGACCCGATTGTCGGCCACCTCTCGGCCGGCAAAGGCATGGTCGTGCACCTGGAAAACTGCCGCAACATCAGTGAAATCCGCCACAACCCCGAAAAGTGCGTGCAACTCTCCTGGGCCAAGGACATCACGGGCGAGTTCAATGTCGAACTGCGTGTCGAACTGGAACACCAGCGCGGGCTGATCGCCCTGCTGGCCAGCAGCGTCAACGCCGCCGACGGCAACATTGAAAAGATCAGCATGGACGAACGCGACGGCCGTATCAGCGTGGTCCAACTGGTGGTCAGCGTGCACGACCGCGTGCACCTGGCGCGTGTGATCAAGAAGCTGCGTACCCTGACCGGTGTGGTCCGCATCACCCGCATGCGTACGTAGTCCGCCAACCGCAAGGAGTCATCATGAGCAAAACCGTCATCAACAGCGACAAGGCCCCTGCCGCCATCGGCACCTACTCGCAGGCGATCAAGGCCGGCAACACCGTGTACATGTCGGGCCAAATCCCTCTGGACCCGAAGACCATGGAACTGGTCGAAGGCTTCGAAGCCCAGACCGTGCAGGTGTTCGAGAACCTCAAGGCCGTGGCTGAAGCGGCTGGCGGTTCGTTCAAGGACATCGTGAAACTGAACATCTTCCTCACAGACCTGAGCCACTTCGCCAAGGTAAATGAGGTGATGGGCCGCTACTTCGAACAGCCCTACCCGGCCCGCGCCGCCATCGGCGTTGCCGCGCTGCCGAAAGGCGCCCAGGTCGAAATGGACGCCATCCTGGTCATCGAATGATGCCCTGGTGACGGGCCCTGCCCGTCACCCTCCTTCCTCTGCAAGGTTACCCCGTCATGCGTCAAGCACTGCCCTTCGCGCTGGCAGCCCTGCTACTGGGCGGCTGCACCAGCCACAAACCCGAAGATTTCAACGGCATCTGGATCAACCAGGAAGCCATCACTGCGGCGGTCAAAGCCGGCAGCCTGCGCCAGGCGCTGAATGAGCACGGCCCAGTGTTCGAGTGGAAGCTCGACGTGGCCAATCAGCAAGCTAGCTATAGCAATGGTTTCGAGGCCGCTGACGGCCAGCTGAGCGCCAATGAAAAGCAATGGCAGGCCCGTTTCCAAGGCGGCCAGACCGAGCAGCTTTCGCTCGATGGCGACGAGCTGCTGGCCGTCGACCAGAACGGCACCAAGCAAACCTTCGTGCGCGCCAAGACACCGGCGGCAGCCAATGCACCACTGGGCAGCAGCTTCGAGAAGGCGCTTTACCAGGCCTACCTGGGTGGTGACTGGAAGATCGTCGACGGCCAAGGCAAAGGTGCCAGTGTACGCTTCAGCGATACCGGCAACGTCACCGGCCTACCGGGGCCGGACCGCTTCGCCCTGTGCCTGGCAGGTGATTGCGCGACCATGGGTGGCAACAATGACAGCCTGTGGCTGGAGCGCAACCAGCGTGGCGCACCGTTCATCATCAAGCGCGATGGTGACAAGCTGGAGATTTTCCAGGCAGTGAACCGTGCACAGCCGGATGAAATGCCAGAGCTGGCAGCGGGCAAGCGTCAATGGGCGCTGGAGCGCAGCTGAGATGATGCGCGGTCCCTGTAGTAGCGGGTTTACCCGCGAAAAAGACACCGCGGTGGATGGCACGGGCTTCGCCCGTGTTCGCGGGCAAGCCCGCTCCCACAGGGATCGCGCCAGCTTTTAGAAATTGAGCAAGACAATTGCTCCCACAAGGCATCGCGCCACTTGCCAGCTAGGCTTTTCCTGCAAGGATTGCGGCGTAGCCTTCCTTGTAGCTCGGATACTCAGGCGCCCAGCCGAGCGCCCGCGCCCGGGCATTGCTGCAGCGCTTGCTGCCAGTACGCCGCACCCGCTGCTCATCGGACCATTCGGTAACCCCCATGTACGCCCGTAGCCAGGCCACCACATCGGCCAGTGGCGCCGGGTCGTCATCAACGCCAATGTAGCAGTCGTCCAGAGCCTTGCCATCAGCATCGGCCTGCAGCAGAAACGCCAGCAGGCTGGCGGCATCTTCGGCATGAATGCGATTGCCATACAGCGGTGGCTCCTCGGCAACGCGGTAACCCTGACGCACCTGGCTCAGCAACCACTCACGCCCTGGGCCATAGATACCGGTCAGGCGGACCACGCTCGCCGGGATGCCGCTGGCCAGTGCCAACCGTTCAGCCTCCAGCATCACACGCCCGGAATAGCCCTCAGGCTCGGTGGCAGCGCCCTCCTCTATCCACTCGCCGCCTTTCTGCGCATACACACTGCTGCTTGAGATGAACAGCAGCCGACGCGGGCGCTGGCCACGCTCGGCCAACCAGGCCAACACATGGCGCAAACCATCGACATAGGCTGCTTGGTAACCCGCCTCATCGTGCTGGCTGGCCGCCACGCAGTACACCAGGTAGTCCAGCGGGCCCTGTGGCCAGGACTGCGGTATCGACGGTTCGGCCAAATCTGCGGCAACCGGCTGAACCCCTGCGGGCAGCTGACCAACAGAACGGCGCAGGCCGCTTACCTGCCAGCCTTTAGCCAACATCTGCTTGGCCAGACGCCCACCCACATCACCACAACCCACCACCATCACGGAAAGGCCTGACATCTCTAAACTCCCTAGACCAATTGATCAGCCTGGCCACGCTACACGATGGGCGGCTAGACCATAGGCGAAAAAAGCTACAATATTACTTTTGTTAACAAGAATTACTTGCAATAATGGCCGCCAAATTGTTCTCGGCCTACATCGAGGCCTTGGAGAACGTTCACTTTTTCTTCATCAGGTCCGGCCAGCATGACACGTACTCAACCTTCCGCTTCGCCAACCCCGTCGCGCGCCTGGCGCGCCATCGCCGCGCTGACACTCAGCCTGGTGCTGGCCCCGGTGGCCATGGCCGATGAGCCAACCACCAACAGCGCCACACCTGCCGCTGCTACTGCCCCGGCCGCACCCGCTGCTGCCCCGGTCGATGCGCCGGCGCCTGGTGCCACTGCCACCAACCCGGCAGATACAACGGCCGCAGCAGACCCAAGCGTTCAAGCCCTGGTCGAAGACACCTCGCTGGGCATGGCCCATGACCTGTCCCCATGGGGCATGTACAAGAACGCCGACATCGTGGTGAAGATCGTCATGATCGGCCTGGCCATCGCCTCCATCATCACCTGGACCATCTGGATTGCCAAAGGCTTCGAGCTGATGGGCGCCAAACGCCGCCTGCGGGGTGAAATCGCCCAGTTGAAGAAGTCCACCACCCTGAAGGAAGCCAGCGAGGTTTCCAACAAGGAAGGCACCCTGGCCCATACCCTGGTCCACGATGCCCTCGAAGAAATGCGTCTTTCGGCTAACGCTCGCGAAAAAGAAGGCATCAAGGAGCGCGTCAGCTTCCGTCTGGAGCGCCTGGTGCATGCCAGCGGCCGTACCATGAGCAGCGGCACCGGCGTCCTCGCAACCATCGGCTCCACTGCGCCGTTCGTTGGCCTGTTCGGTACCGTATGGGGCATCATGAACAGCTTCATCGGCATCGCCAAGACCCAGACCACCAACCTGGCCGTCGTTGCCCCAGGTATCGCCGAAGCGCTGCTGGCCACTGCTCTGGGCCTGGTCGCGGCAATCCCGGCCGTGGTCATCTACAACGTCTTCGCCCGCTCCATTGCCGGTTACAAGGCGCAGGTGTCCGATGCCTCCGCCCAGGTACTGCTGCTGGTCAGCCGTGATCTGGACCACCAGGGTAGCGAGCGCGCCGCCCCGCACATGGTGAAAGTGGGGTAAGCCATGGGCCTGCATCTCAACGAAGGTGGCGACGACCTCGCCGAAAACCACGAAATCAACGTTACGCCGTTCATCGACGTGATGCTGGTGCTGCTGATCATCTTCATGGTCGCCGCCCCCTTGGCCACGGTCGACATCAAGGTCGACCTGCCGGCCTCCACCGCCAAACCGGCGCCAAGGCCGGAGAAACCGGTGTTCGTCAGCGTCAAGGCCGACCAGAAGCTGTATGTCGGCGACGATCAGGTTGCTGCACCCGACCAGCTTGGCCCGATGCTCGACGCCAAGACCAAGGGTGACAAGGAAACCACCATCTTCTTCCAGGCTGACAAAGGCGTGGATTACGGCGACCTGATGGAGGTGATGAACACCATGCGCGCGGCCGGCTACCTGAAAGTCGGTCTGGTAGGTCTCGAGACGGCAGCCAAGAAATGATGAAAACGCGCTCTAACATGGCGCGCTACGGTGGCAGCCTGGCGATCGTGCTGGGTGTGCACGTGGTCGCCGTGCTGCTGACGCTCAACTGGTCGGTGCCACAGGCCATCGAGCTGCCCCCGGCAGCGATGATGGTCGAACTGGCACCGTTGCCGGAGCCTGCGCCACCACCACCCCCAAAGGCAGCTCCGCAGCCACCGGCCCCGGTCGAGGAACCACCGTTGCCGAAGCTTGCAGAAGCGCCCAAGCCCAAGATCGCCATCCCCAAGCCGCCCAAGCCGAAGGCCAAGCCCCAGCCGCCCAAGCCCGAGAAAAAGCCTGAGCCGCCGAAGGAAGCACCGCCCACCGAGCAAACGGTGGACGCACCGCCCAGCAACTCGCCACCGCAGAAGTCTGCGGCACCGGCACCGAGCATTGCGTCCAACAGCAACGCCTTGCCAACCTGGCAGAGCGACCTGCTGCGCCACCTTGCCAAGTACAAGCGTTACCCGGAAGACGCGCGCCGTCGCGGCCTGCAAGGCATGAACCGCCTGCGCTTCGTGGTCGACGCCGAAGGCAAGGTCGTGTCGTACTCCATGGCCGGTGGCTCGGGCAGTGCCGCACTGGACCGGGCGACCCTGGAAATGATCCGTCGGGCCGGCACGGTACCCAAGCCGCCACCCGAGTTGCTGAACAATGGCACGATTGAAGTCGTGGCACCGTTCGTCTACTCACTGGACCGCCGCTAAGACTTTTGTTTCTGTCACAATTCGGCAAGTCTGATAACGTGCGTCTATCGATTGCAGCCGCTATGCTGGGCTCGCAACTTCATGGACGCACGTTATGACCCTCACAGAATTACGCTACATCGTCACACTCGCCCAGGAACAGCACTTCGGCCATGCTGCCGAGCGCTGTCATGTGAGCCAACCCACCCTGTCGGTCGGTGTGAAGAAGCTCGAGGACGAGCTTGGCGTTCTGATCTTCGAGCGCAGCAAAAGCGCAGTACGTCTGACCCCGGTCGGCGAAAACATCGTCGCCCAAGCGCAGAAGGTACTGGAGCAGGCCCAAGGCATTCGCGAGCTGGCCCAGGCCGGCAAAAATCAGCTGACCGCTCCGCTCAAGGTTGGCGCTATCTACACCGTCGGCCCCTACCTGTTCCCGCACCTGATCCCGCAGCTGCACCGCGTAGCGCCGCAAATGCCGCTGTACATCGAAGAAAACTTCACCCACGTACTGCGCGAAAAGCTGCGCAATGGTGAACTGGACGCGGTGATCATCGCCCTGCCGTTCAACGAAGCCGACGTGCTGACGCTACCGCTATACGACGAACCGTTCTGCGCCCTGATGCCTGCCGACCACCCATGGACGGCGAAGAAGACCATCGACACCGCCATGCTCAACGACAAGAGCCTGCTGCTGCTTGGTGAGGGCCACTGCTTCCGTGACCAGGTACTGGAAGCCTGCCCTACCCTGAACAAGGGGGGTGAAGGCTCAAGGCATACCACGGTTGAGTCCAGCTCGCTGGAAACCATCCGTCACATGGTGGCTTCCGGCCTTGGCGTATCGATCCTGCCGCTGTCGGCAGTGCACAGCCATCACTATGCCCCCGGCGTCATCGAAGTGCGCCCGCTGACGGCACCGGCACCGTTCCGCACGGTCGCCATCGCCTGGCGCGCCAGCTTCCCGCGGCCAAAGGCCATCGAGATCCTCGCCGATTCGATCCGCCTGTGCTCGGTCGCCAAAAACCCTGCGGAACAACCGGCCTGAGTCATGAGTGAGTTGTCGAAGGTCCCGGTCACAGTACTGAAAGGCGTGGGCGAGGCGATGGCGGAGAAACTCGCCAAGGTCGGCCTGGAAAACCTGCAGGACGTGTTGTTCCACCTGCCCCTGCGCTACCAGGACCGTACGCGCGTGGTGCCAATCGGCCAACTGCGTCCCGGCCAGGATGCGGTTATCGAGGGTGTGGTCAGTGGTGCCGATGTGACCATGGGCAAGCGCCGCAGCCTGGTGGTGCGCCTGGGCGACGGCAGCGGTGTGCTGACATTGCGCTTCTACCACTTCAGCAACGCGCAGAAGGAGGGCCTGAAGCGGGGCACCCACCTGCGCTGCTACGGAGAAGCCCGCCCCGGCGCTTCGGGCCTGGAAATCTACCACCCGGAGTACCGTGCGCTGAACGGCAACGAGCCACCACCACCGGTGGAGCAGACCCTGACGCCGATCTACCCGTCCACCGAAGGCCTTACCCAGCAACGCCTGCGCCTGTTGTGCCAGCAGAGCCTTGCGCTGCTTGGCCCGCGTAGCCTGCCCGACTGGCTGCCTGACGAACTTGCCCGGGACTACCAGCTGGCACCCTTGGACGAAGCCATCCGTTACCTGCACAACCCGCCGGCCGACGCTGACCTCGACGAGCTCGCCGAAGGCCAGCACTGGGCTCAACACCGCCTGGCCTTCGAAGAGTTGCTGACCCATCAGCTGTCCCAGCAACGCCTGCGCGAAAGCCTGCGCAGCCTGCGTGCGCCGGTACTGCCCAAGGCCACGCGCCTGCAGGCGCAATACCTGGCTAACCTGGGCTTCCAGCCGACCGGCGCGCAGCAGCGGGTAGCCAACGAAATTGCCTACGACCTTAGCCAACACGAACCGATGATGCGCCTGGTGCAGGGCGACGTGGGTGCCGGCAAGACCGTGGTCGCTGCACTGGCGGCGCTGCAGGCGCTGGAGGCTGGCTACCAGGTGGCATTGATGGCACCCACCGAGATCCTCGCCGAGCAGCACTACATTACCTTCAAGCGCTGGCTGGAACCGCTGGGCATCGAAGTCGCCTGGCTAGCCGGCAAACTCAAGGGCAAGGCCCGGGCCGCCTCCCTGGAGCAGATCGCCAACGGCGCACCCATGGTGGTCGGCACCCACGCGCTGTTCCAGGAAGAGGTAAGGTTCAAGCACCTGGCCCTTGCGATCATCGACGAACAGCACCGGTTCGGCGTGCAGCAGCGCCTGGCCCTGCGCAAGAAGGGTGTGGCCGGCGAACTGTGCCCGCACCAGTTGATCATGACCGCCACACCTATTCCGCGCACGCTGGCCATGAGCGCCTACGCCGACCTGGACACCTCGGTGCTCGACGAATTGCCGCCAGGCCGTACGCCGGTGAACACCGTGCTGGTGGCCGACAGCCGCCGCTTCGAAGTGGTCGAGCGGGTACGCGCCGCCTGCGCCGAGGGGCGCCAGGCCTATTGGGTATGCACGCTGATCGAAGAGTCCGAAGAACTCACCTGCCAGGCCGCCGAAAGCACCTACGAGGAGCTTGGCAGCGCGCTAGGCGAGCTGAGGGTGGGGTTGATCCACGGGCGCATGAAACCGGCGGAAAAAGCCGAGATCATGGCCGAGTTCAAGGCTGGCAACCTGCAGCTTTTGGTCGCCACCACGGTCATCGAGGTGGGCGTGGACGTGCCCAACGCCAGCCTGATGATCATCGAGAACCCCGAGCGCCTGGGCCTTGCACAGTTGCACCAGCTGCGCGGCCGGGTAGGCCGAGGCAGTGCCGTGAGCCATTGCGTGCTGCTGTACCACCCGCCGCTGTCGCAGATCGGCCGCGAGCGCTTGGGGATCATGCGCGAGACCAACGACGGCTTCATCATCGCCGAAAAAGACCTTGAACTGCGTGGCCCGGGCGAGATGCTCGGCACCCGCCAGACCGGTCTGCTGCAGTTCAAGGTCGCCGACCTGATGCGCGACGCCGACCTGCTGCCGGCCGTGCGCGACGCGGCCCAGGCCTTGGTATCACGCTGGCCGGAACACGTCAGCCCGCTGCTGGACCGCTGGCTGCGCCACGGCCAACAATATGGCCAAGTGTGACGCCAGTCCCAGAATGGATCCAGATTTGCTCGCAGGCTGGTTATACTTCGCGTTTAAAAGAAACAGTGGATACGGACCATGACTGAAGTTGCCCTGGACACCGCAACCCCACACGCCCCCTCCGTCATCAGGCTGCTGCTCGACAAGCTCGGCGTGCCCTACCGCCAGGTGGTCGAACACTCGCACCTGCCTGCGGCTTCGCGGGTGCAGGCTGTCCTTCTCGACGACGAGGTCGGCGCCCTCATGGTGCTGTTCCCGCAGAGCCACCTGCTGGACCTCAACCGCCTGGCCGAGCTGACCGGGCGCAAGCTGACCGCGGTGTCGGTGCCGCGCCTGAAGCAGATGCTCGACAAGCACCACCTCAAGGCCCTGCCGGGCATCCCGGCACTGACCAGCTCACCATGTCAGTACGAAAAGAGCCTGCTCGACGCCGAAACTGTCTTTATCCAGTCAGGCGAAGCCGGCCTGTTGCTGGAAATCGAACGCGCACACTTCAAGCGCATGCTGGCCAAGGCCAGCGCCAGCAGCTTCGGCCAGCAAGTCGAAGCGATCAGCCCCAATCTCGACCGCCCCGATGACGACACCCGGGAAATCACCGATGCGGTCCAGGCCTTCACTGCCCGACGCATTCAGAAACGCCTGGAAGAAACCATCGAAATTCCACCGCTCGCCGACACCGCGCAGAAGATCATCAAGCTGCGGGTAGATCCCAACGCCAGCATCGACGACATCACCGGCGTAGTCGAAACCGACCCGGCGCTGGCGGCACAGGTGGTGAGCTGGGCTGCATCGCCCTACTATGGATCACCGGGCAAGATCCGCTCGGTGGAAGACGCCATCGTGCGTGTGCTGGGTTTCGACCTGGTGATCAACCTGGCCTTGGGCCTGGCGCTGGGCAAGACCTTGAGCCTGCCCAAAGACCACCCGCAGCAGGCCACGCCCTACTGGCAACAATCGATCTACACCGCCGCGATCATCGAAGGCCTGACCCGCGCCATGCCGCGCGCAGAACGCCCCGAGGCCGGGCTGACTTACCTGGCCGGGCTACTGCACAACTTTGGCTACCTGCTGCTGGCGCACGTGTTCCCACCGCATTTTTCGCTGATTTGCCGCCACCTTGAGGTCAACCCGCATTTGAACCACACCTATGTGGAACAACACTTGCTGGGCATCAGCCGCGAACAGATCGGTGCCTGGCTGATGAAGCTGTGGGACATGCCAGAAGAGCTGTCGACTGCCTTGCGCTTTCAGCACGACCCAGCCTACGACGGCGAATATTTCGCGTTCCCCAACTTGGTGTGCCTGGCCACCCGCCTGCTGCGCTCGCGAGGTATAGGCTCAGGGCCGCAGGAAGAGATTCCTGACGAGCTGTTGGAACGCCTGAGCATTACCCGGGACAAGGCTGAGGATGTGGTGAACAAGGTGCTCGAAGCCGAGAACCTGTTGCGTGAGCTGGCTTCGCAGTTCCACGCACCGCATTAAGCATTAGCACATAGCCTGTGGGAGCGGGCATGCCCGCGAACACCGGCGAAACCGTTGCCATGCACCGCGTCGCTTGTTTCGCGGGCACGCCCGCTCCCACAGGTAAAGCATGGGCATCCCCGTCGGGCTTCAGCCTTTCTTCTTGGGTTTCAGGTATTTCATCAACCCTTGGAACCACATCACCAGCGCCGGATTGCCCTTGATCTGGATGTGCTTTTCCTGAATCCCCTGCATGAACGCCAGCTGCTTGTTACCCGCCTGCATGGTGGCGAAGCCATAAGCGGCGTCCCTGAAGGCAATGGCGAACGCCGGCTGTGGGTGCGCGCCGCCCTTGCTGCTGATGCGCTCGTTGTTGACGATGAAGTGTCGGGCGACCTTGCCGTCCAGGGTCTGCATCTGGAACACCAGGTCCTTGCCCTTGAGCTGCTGCTGGAATGCGGGGTTATTACGGCTGGCCCTGGCCATCAACAGCCCCATGGCCCAGAGAAGAAAGCGGAACTTCATCAACGCGCCTCGGATGAAAAGTGACTAAGGCGCGCAGTTTATCCTTTTCCAGAACTATTTATGCAAGTTCGAAACATTTTACCTGCAGAAAGCACAACGGGCGCCTTGGGGCGCCCGCTTGGCCGATACTGGGGTTGTCAGGGAGCGATCACTTGCCTTTCTTGGCTGGCTTGGCGGGGGCGTTAACGCTGTCACGCAGGTTCTTGCCAGGCTTGAAGGCCACGGTATTGCTGGCCTTGATCTTGACCGGTTCCCCAGTTTGCGGGTTCTTGCCGGTACGCGCACCGCGATGACGTTTTTCGAAGGTGCCGAAACCGACCAGGGTCACGGTGTCCTTGTCCAGGGCACCGGTGATGCTGTCGAGAATCGCGTTCAAAACCTGATTGGCCTTTTCCTTGGTCAGATCAGCCTTATCGGCGATGACGGCGGCGAGTTCTGGTTTGCGCATAGTGAAGCCTCTTTGACGGAATTCTTGTTGTTATGCCGTGCTGCCTCTGGGAGCAGCGCTCAAGGCACCGCAGGCTCTAATCTGCGGCAGACGGGAGTGAGAATGGCACGAGCTCAGGGGCCGCGCCAGTATCTGGGCGGCCATTGTGCAGGCAACAACAGGATAAATCCGACAGAACAGCCGCTATTTACGCCATAACCGCTGGTAACTGACGATTCAGCGCCAGCTTCTCCATCACCGCCGCTCCGGTCAGGGCGTAGCCCAACAACTTGCCGTCGGCATCAAGGCAAAGCACCTTGAGGTCACTGCCCTGTCCCTCTACCTGCCAGGTGCCTTCGCAACCCTGGGGCGCTGGCGAGACGACCAGCGGACAGGCCGGGGTTTTCACGGTGATAGGCATCGGCCCGTAGGAAACTGCCGTCGGCTTGCCGGCCAGGGTTTGCGCCAGCGCCCGGGCACAGCTCATCAGCGGCATCACGTACAGCAGGTTGATGCCATCGACTTCGGCACAGTCGCCAAGGGCGAAGATGTTGGCGTGTGATGTACGTAGCTCGCGGTCTACGCTTACACCTCGATTGGTCTGCAGCCCAGCTGCGGCAGCCAGGTCGGTACGTGGGCGCAGGCCGATGGCCGAAACCACCAGGTCGCAGGCAATCACGCTGCCATCCGACAGGTGCGCCTCCAGGCCTTGGGTCACCTGCTGCAGGCGGGTCAGCACCGGCCCCAAGTGAAAGCGTACTCCCAGCCCCTCCAGCCCACCCTGTACAGCCGCCGCAGCGGCCGGGTGCAGCAGGGTCGGCATGACCTGTTCACACGGCGCCACAACGTCGACCTTGAAACCACCCAGGCTCATGTCGTTTGCGAATTCGCAGCCGATCAAGCCGGCGCCGAGGATCAGGACACGCTGCTTGCCCGCGGCGGCAGCACGGAAGCGCGCGTAGTCCTCCAGATCGTTGATCGGGAATACCAGATGGCCGCCATCACCCTCGATCGGCACCTGCACGGTCTGCGCCCCCCAGGCCAGCACCAGATCGCGGTACTCCACGGCCTCTTCGCCGATCCACAGCCGCTTGTGGCCCGGGTCGATGCCGCTGATGCGGGTATGGGTCCGGACCTCGGCGTTCAATTGCTCGGCCATGGCACCCGCCTCAGCCATGCACAGGCCGTCGGCGTTCTTCTGCTTGGCAAAGCCCATGGACAGCATCGGCTTGGAGTACGAACGACCATCGTCGGCGGTGATCAGCAACAGCGGCGTCTGCGTATCGAGCTTTCGAAATTCACGGGCCAGGTTGTAGCCCGCAAGGCCGGTACCGATGATTACCACAGGGGACGTCATGTCGTGCTTTCCTCGATTAACCGATGGAGATCATTTCAAAGTCGCTTTTGCCGACGCCACAGTCGGGGCACAGCCAGTCCTCAGGTACATCCTCCCAACGGGTGCCGGGGGCGATGCCGTCGTCGGGCCAGCCTTCGGCTTCGTCGTAGATCAGGCCACAGACAATACATTGCCACTTTTTCATCAGATCTATTTCCTCGGTTCAGGCTGGGGCTTGTGTTGCGGCTGATGGCCTCTTGGCGGGCAAGCCCGCGCCTACAGTGACCGCGCAGGCCGGGCGGGCTTGCCCGCGAATGGGGCCAGCGCGCAATGCGTGGGGGCTTTGTAGCGGCCCTGCCGGCAGTATGCAAGCAGTTGGGGCAATCATGCTAAGCTCGCCGCCTCTCTGGCTGTAACAAAGCATACCGACGTGTCGTACGAATCCCCGCAAGCAGCCGCTGTCGCGTGGCTGCCGTATTCACAGCTGGCGACCGACATCGACCAGCCCACCCTTGACTGGCTGTTCGACGAGGGCTCGCTGACCCGCCGCCTGACCCGTCTGTCCATCGATCACTTTTCCGTCACCCCGCTGTTCGAGGGCTGGCAGCCGCTGCGCGATGACGAATGCCAAGCGCTGGGCATCGCTGCTGGCGCCGAAGGCTGGGTGCGCGAAGTGTACCTGCGCGGCCATGGCCAACCTTGGGTTTTCGCCCGCAGCGTGGCCAGCCGCAGCGCACTGGAACGTGGTGGCCTGGACCTGGAGTCCTTGGGCAGCCGCTCGCTGGGCGAGTTGCTGTTCTGCGACCAGGCGTTCATCCGTCATCCACTCGAAGTGTGCACTTATCCACAGGCCTGGCTGCCGTCCGAAGCTGCACATGCGGCGCTTTGGGGCCGCCGCTCGCGCTTCGAGCGCAACGGCCTGGACCTGCTGGTGGCAGAAGTGTTTCTGCCGGCATTGTGGCAAGCGGCCAAGGAGGAAAACCGCTGATGTACCTGCAACTGCTCAAGTCGCTCAACCGCCTGCATCCACGGGCCTGGGACTTCGTCCAGCTCAGCCGCATGGACCGGCCGATAGGCATCTACCTGCTGTTGTGGCCGACCCTGTCGGCAGTGTGGATTGCCGGCAATGGGTCACCCACCCTGGCCAATGTGCTCATCTTCGGCCTTGGTGTGGTGCTGATGCGCGCGGCCGGCTGCTGCATCAACGACTTTGCCGACCGCAAGGTTGACGGCCACGTCAAGCGGACCGCAGACCGCCCCTTGGCCAGCGGCCGGGTGCGGCCACGCGAGGCGCTGACACTGTTCGCGATTCTGGTCGGGGTGAGTTTCCTGCTGGTGCTGTGCACCAACAGCCGCACCGTCTGGCTGTCGTTCGGGGCGGTGGCCTTGGCATTCTGCTACCCGTTCATGAAGCGCTACACCTACTACCCGCAGGTGGTGCTGGGGGCGGCGTATTCGTGGGGCATTCCCATGGCTTTCACAGCCGCTGGCGGTGAATTGCCGGCCGGCGCCTGGCTGCTGTATATCGCCAACCTGCTGTGGACGGTGGGTTATGACACCTATTACGCCATGGTCGACCGCGATGACGACCTGAAAATTGGTGTGAAATCCACTGCGATCCTGTTCGGCGACGCTGATCGCAGCATCATCCTGACCCTGCAGCTGCTGTCGCTGGGCTGCCTGTTGCTGGCCGGTAGCCGCTTCGACCTGGGTGGCTGGTTCCACCTTGGGTTGCTGGGTGCGGCGGCGTGCTTTGCCTGGGAATACTGGTCAACGCGCAAGCTGGACCGGGAATCGTGCTTCAAGGCATTTCTGCACAACCACTGGGCGGGGATGCTGGTGTTTATCGGAGTTGTACTGGATTACGCGTTGCGCTGAGTATTTTGGGGCTGCTGCGCAGCCCATCGCGATACAAGGCCCCACACATTGATCGGCGTACGTCGAACCATGTGGGAGCGGCCTTGTGTCGCGATGGGCCGCGCAGCGGCCCCGGCTATCTCAAGGCTTGGCAACGTGCCAGACGTCTTTCATGCCGTCACCGGTCATGTCACCGGCCTTCTTGTCCTTGATGAAGGTATACAGCGGCTTGCCGTCGTAAGCCCACTGCATCGAACCGTCGTCACGCTCTACATGGGTCCATTTATCCTTCGGTGCTTCGTCTTCTTTCTTGACCATCAACGGTGGCCAGTTCTTGGCGCACTCGCCATTGCACATCGACTTGCCACCCGCATCCTTGTCAAAGGTGTACAGGGTCATGCCGGCCTCATCGACCCACTTGCCATCCTTCTCCATGGCATGGTGGGCCAACGCCACCCCCGGGAGCGCCAACGCAGTGAAAAGGGCCATCCAGCTCAGCGTATGTCGTGTCATTGGATTCACCATTGTTTCGGGGGGAAATGAGTTCGGGTTGCCATTAAAGCGGCCCTCTGTAGCCTAGTTCAGTCACGGAATGTCGCCAGAACGGCCAACACCCTGTCACACAGCTGCAATAATTCCGTTATCTAATGCGGGCCAAGACACCGAATCCAGGAGAGGTTTTGAGCATGGTAGGCAGGAACATTCTGATCGTCGACGACGAAGCGCCCATTCGCGAGATGATCGCCGTTGCCCTGGAAATGGCCGGCTATGACTGCCTGGAAGCGGAAAACTCCCAACAGGCACACGCGATCATCGTCGACCGCAAACCGGACCTGATCCTGCTCGACTGGATGCTGCCGGGCACCTCCGGCATCGAGCTGGCCCGCCGCCTGAAGCGCGACGAGCTGACCGGCGATATCCCGATCATCATGCTCACCGCCAAGGGTGAAGAGGACAACAAGATCCAGGGCCTGGAAGTGGGCGCCGACGACTACATCACCAAGCCGTTCTCGCCGCGTGAACTGGTAGCGCGACTGAAAGCCGTGCTGCGCCGCACGGGTCCGAGCGATAGCGAGGCGCCGATCGAGGTCGGCGGCCTGCTGCTCGACCCGATCAGCCACCGTGTGACCATCGACGGCAAGCCGGCCGAGATGGGCCCTACCGAATACCGCCTGCTGCAGTTTTTCATGACCCACCAGGAGCGTGCCTACACCCGAGGCCAATTGCTGGACCAGGTGTGGGGCGGCAACGTCTACGTCGAGGAACGTACCGTCGACGTGCACATCCGTCGCCTGCGCAAGGCGCTGGGTGAAGCTTACGAGAATCTGGTACAAACCGTCCGGGGCACTGGCTACCGCTTCTCGACCAAGAGCTGATCGAGCTCTGGAGCGCCAAGCTGCACATCGTTGTACAAGGATCGTCAATTGAACCAGAACTGGCATGCAACCCTGATTCGCCATCTGCTGTTGCTGATTACCGTCTGCCTGATCGGCGGGCTGGTCAGCGGCTACTATGGCTGGAGCCTGGCCATTGGCCTGGCGCTCTATCTGGGCTGGACCCTCAAGCAACTGCTGCGCTTGCACGACTGGCTGCGCAATCACCAACCCGACGAAGCACCGCCCGATGGCTACGGCCTGTGGGGCGAGGTATTCGATAGCATCTACCACCTGCAACGCCGCGACCAGCGCGTACGGGGCCGCCTGCAGGCAGTGATCGACCGGGTGCAGGAGTCCACTGCTGCGCTGCGTGACGCGGTGATCATGCTCGACAGCGACGGCAACCTGGAATGGTGGAACCGCGCCGCCGAGACCCTCCTGGGCTTCAAGACCCCACAGGACGGCGGCCAGCAAGTGACCAATCTGGTGCGCCATCCGCTCTTCAAAGAGTACTTCGAGGCAGAAAACTACCTCGAACCGCTGGAAATCCCTTCGCCAATCAATGACCGCATGCGTGTGCAGTTGCACATCACCCGCTACGGCAACAATGAACACCTGATGCTGGTGCGCGATGTCACCCGTATTCACCAGCTGGAACAGATGCGCAAGGACTTCGTCGCCAACGTGTCTCACGAGCTGCGCACGCCGCTGACGGTAATCACCGGCTACCTGGAAACCCTGCTGGACAACGTCGAGGACGTGAACCCGCGGTGGAGCCGCGCCCTGCAGCAAATGAGCCAGCAAGGCTCGCGCATGCAAACCCTGCTCAACGATTTGTTGCTACTGGCCAAACTGGAAGCCACCGATTACCCATCGGACAACCAGCCGGTGGCGGTCGATGCCCTGCTCGCCGCCATCAAGAACGACGCCCAGGCCCTGTCCGGGCCGCGCAACCAGCGCATCAGCCTGGAAGCTGCGCCTGGCGTCAAGCTGAAGGGCAGCGAGTCGGAATTGCGCAGTGCCTTTTCCAATCTGGTGTTCAATGCAGTCAAGTACACCCAGGACGAAGGCAGCATCCGCATCCGCTGGTGGGCCGATGCCCAGGGCGCACACCTGTCGGTGCAGGACTCGGGGGTGGGCATCGATGCCAAGCACTTGCCACGCCTGACCGAGCGCTTCTACCGGGTAGACTCCAGCCGTGCATCGAATACCGGCGGTACCGGGCTGGGGCTCGCAATCGTCAAGCATGTGCTGATGCGCCACCGCGGCAAGCTGGAAATCAGCAGTGTACCGGGGCATGGCAGCACCTTTACCTGTCACTTTGCGCCAGCACAATTGGCCAACGAAAAGGCTTGAGATTGAGGCTGCTGCGCGGGCCTTCGCGGGCATGCCTGCTCCCACAGGGACTGCAATGAGTCCGCTGCCCTTTGCTTTTACGGCCCCAGCCGCTACATTGGATCCCCCGTGCCAGCAAAAGCTGGCACTTTTTTTCTCTCTATCTCAAAGACGGACCCCGTAAAAACTCCATCATGGACCCTTCCTCTGGTATTAGCCTCACCTCGTTATTCGCCGACTTCGGCATGATCATCTTTGCCTTCCTGCTGGTGCTGCTCAACGGCTTCTTCGTTGCTGCGGAGTTCGCCATGGTCAAGCTGCGCGCTACACGCGTAGAGGCCATCGCCGAAAAGCACGGCTGGCGTGGCAACATCCTGCGCAAGGTTCACAACCAGCTCGACGCCTACCTGTCGGCCTGCCAATTGGGCATCACCCTCGCCTCGCTGGGCCTGGGCTGGGTGGGTGAGCCCGCCTTCGCCCACCTGCTGGAACCATTGCTGGCCTATTTCGGCGTGGACAGCGCCGAGCTGGTCAAGGCGATCTCGTTCTTCGTCGCCTTCTTCGTCATCTCGTACCTGCACATCGTGGTCGGCGAGCTGGCCCCCAAGTCCTGGGCTATCCGCAAGCCAGAGCTGCTGTCGCTGTGGACCGCCGTGCCGCTTTACCTGTTCTACTGGGCGATGTACCCGGCCATCTACCTGCTCAATGCCAGCGCCAACACCATCCTGCGCATTGCCGGCCAGGGCGAGCCTGGCCCGCACCACGAGCACCACTACAGCCGCGAAGAACTTAAGCTGATCCTGCACTCCAGCCGTGGCCAGGACCCAAGCGACCAAGGCATGCGCGTGCTGGCCTCGGCCGTGGAAATGGGCGAGCTGGAAGTGGTCGACTGGGCCAACTCGCGTGAGGACATGATCAGCATCGACGCCCATGCGCCTCTGAAGCAGATCCTGGCCCTGGTGCGCCGCCACAAGTTCAGCCGCTACCCGGTGTACGACGCCGAGCGCGAAGAATTCACCGGCCTGCTGCACATCAAGGACCTGCTGCTGGAGCTGGCTGAGCTGGAGCACTTGCCAGAGACCATCGACCTGGAGGACCTTGCCCGGCCACTCGAACGCGTGTCGCGGCACATGCCGCTGGCCCAGTTATTGGAGCAGTTCCGTAAGGGCGGCGCGCACTTCGTGCTGGTAGAGGAAGCCGATGGCAAGGTGATCGGCTACCTGACCATGGAAGACGTGCTGGAAGTGCTGGTGGGCGACATCCAGGACGAGCACCGCAAGACCGAGCGTGGCATTCTCGCCTACCAGCCGGGCAAGTTGCTGGTGCGCGGCGACACCCCACTGTTCAAGGTCGAACGCCTGCTGGGTATCGACCTTGACCACATCGAGGCCGAAACCTTGGCCGGGTTGATCTACGAGACGCTCAAGCGCGTGCCGGAAGAAGAGGAAGTGCTGGAAGTCGAAGGGCTGCGCATCATCATCAAGAAGATGAAAGGCCCCAAGATCGTACTGGCCAAGGTACTGAAGCTGGATTAATGGCCAAGGGGCTGCTGCGCAGCCCATCGCGACGCAAGGCCGCTCCCACAGCTACAGCACCTGCCTCTGGCTATGTGGGGCCTTGTGTCGCGAAAGGCCTGCGAAGCAGGCCCGGCAATCTCAAGGGTTGCCGGCAGTGAAATCCGGCATCCCGCTGATCGGCCTGTCGAAGCGGTAAGGTATCGACTCCAGCGCCAACCCCACATTGCGCTGCACCACAAAATGCAGGTGCGGCCCAGTGCTGTTGCCGGTATTGCCCGACTTGGCCAGCATCTGGCCCTGCCGTACCCGTTGCCCCTCCGCCACCACCACCGAACCACGCATCAGGTGAAGGTAGACGCCCATGGTGCCATCCGGGTGCAAAATCCTGACAAAGTTACCCGAGGGGTTGGGGCCGCGCCCGCTCTGGCTGTTCTGCGTCTTCACCACCACCCCTTCCCGCGCCGCGATGATGGGGGTACCTTCGGGCATGGCGATATCCATGGCGTAGCGCCCTCGGGGCCCAAAATGACTGACACGGCCATTGGGGCCCTGAGTGACGCGGAACGGCCCGCCAATCCACGGGAACGCATAGCGGAAGCCTAGCGGCCGTTTGCCCGGATCACCCATGGCCTGCAGCAGGGTCGAACGGTAGTTCAGCAACAGCCCGGGCCGCCCCCTGAGCACACTGAGCATCTGCGTGGTGCGCGGCGGCAGCAGCCGGCGCACGATACGCGGGGCATCACCGCCTTGTGCGTTGACCAGGTTGTCCAGCCGCAACTCTACCTCTACCGGCACATGCAGCTCGTTTCGTGCCGAAAAGCTCACGCCACCGTCGAAGGTTTTCGCGTTCAGCAGTACCTGGCCTTCGAGCGTTTCGACCATGGGCTCGAGCAACACCAAGGGCTTGGCGCCGGGGCCAGGGCGGTCGGAATAGGAGACGACACCGGAATCGTCAGTGATCTTGTAGAGCGTCACGCCCTGGCTCGACGCCGAGGCCATGAGCAATGCACAGAACAGCAACAGGCGCGCGGGCATGATAGTGGCTTTTTGACAGTTATGATCTGTCGAAGCCTAGCAGCGGGTTTTACGGTAGGTATTGCAGTTGGTCGGATGGGGCAACTCGGGCTTGGGCAGGAGCAGCCGTGTGCTGCTCCTGCCCAAAGCATGACGCGGGGGCGGGGTCAGGCACCGGGGGTGAAGTGCTTCTGCGCAGTGCCGCGGGCAATCAACCGAGACAGGTAGTCGAGCTTCTGGGCATCCTGGTCGACAAACTTGAACGTCAACTGCAACCAGTCGCTGTCAGGTTTTGGCTCCAGCGCCGCCACCGCATGCAGGTAGCCGTTCAGGCGAGCGACTTCGGCACTTTCGCCCTGCTCCAGGTCCAGCACCGCACCTTCCAGCACCTGTGGCAGCACTTCGCTGCGGCGTACCACCAGCAGTGCCTCTTTCAGGCTCAACGCCTTGATCACGCATGGCTGCATGCCACTGGCCAGGCGCAGCTGGCCCTGGCCACGGCCGCTCGGCGCGGGGGCAGCAGGTGCGGGTGCGGCGACCAAAGGCTTGGCCGGTACCGGCGCCGCAACCTTGACCGCTTCGGGCTTGCCCGCCGTCAGCGCGTTCAACGAATCGTTGGCAAACGCCGGGTTGGCTCGCGCCGGGCCGATGGCCATCAGGCTGTCGAGCTTACCGATCTTGGTCAGGGCTTTTTTTACCTTGGTCAGCAGTTGCTCGTTGGTGAACGGCTTGCCTACAAAATCGGAAACGCCCGCCTGGATCGCCTGAATGACGTTTTCCTTGTCGCCACGGCTGGTCACCATGATGAACTGCAGGTTCTTCAGTGCAGGCTGCTGACGGCACCAGGTCAGCAGTTCCAGGCCTGACATTTCCGGCATTTCCCAGTCGCAGAGGACCAGATCGAACGCTTCCTTGCCGAGCATGGCCATGGCCTTGCGACCGTTGACCGCGTCGTCGATGGCCATACCCGGGAAGGCGTTGCGCAGACACTTGCGGACCAGATCACGGATAAACGGGGCGTCATCCACGACCAGCACATTCACTTTACTCATCGATACTCCTTATGAATCCCGACTAGCCTACTGCCAAATGATGGCCATTTGCTACAACCTGGTCACGCCGGGACTTCTTCACATCGTTCGCGGGTGCCTGCCGGCTCTCGACCGCAAACGAAAACGCCCGGCCAAGGCCGGGCGTCGATGCTCGGGAGCAACCTTACTTATCGTCAGATTCACCCGGAACATTAGCCTTTTCGCCGTTGGCGACAGCAGTGCCCTGCACTTCTGCCGTCATGCGCTTGAGGCCCATGTGGCGCACGTCGGTACCGCGCACCAGGTAGATCACCAGTTCGGAGATGTTGCGCGCATGGTCGCCAATACGCTCCAGCGAGCGCAGCACCCAGATCACGCTCAGAACCCTCGAGATAGAGCGCGGGTCTTCCATCATGTAGGTCACCAGCTCACGCAGCGCGGTCTTGTATTCGCGGTCGATGGTCTTGTCGTACTGGGCCACCGACAGCGCCAGGTCGGCGTCGAAGCGGGCAAAGGCGTCCAGCGCATCCCGGACCATGTTGCGCACCTGGTCGCCAATGTGGCGCACCTCGACATAACCACGCGGCGACTCGCCCTCTTCGCACAGCTGGATGGCGCGGCGGGCGATCTTGGTCGACTCGTCACCGATGCGTTCCAGGTCGATCACCGACTTGGAAATGCTGATGATCAGGCGCAGGTCCGAGGCCGCTGGCTGACGGCGGGCGAGGATGCGCAAGCACTCCTCGTCGATGTTGCGCTCCATCTGGTTGATCTGCTCGTCAACCTCGCGCACCTGCTGGGCCAGACCAGAGTCGGCTTCGATCAGCGCGGTAACCGCGTCGTTGACCTGCTTTTCCACCAGCCCGCCCATGGCCAGCAGGTGGCTGCGCACCTCTTCCAGCTCGGCGTTGAACTGCTGGGAAATGTGATGGGTAAGGCTTTCTTTGTTGATCATCGTTTTGTCCTTTGGTAGCGCGGCCCTGTAGGAGCGGGTTCACCCGCGAACACCGGCAACGCCGGTGCCAGACACCGAGGTGCCTGTTTCGCGAGCGGCGCTTAGCCGTAGCGACCGGTGATGTAGTCTTCGGTCTGCTTCTTCGCCGGGTTGGTGAACAGGGTATCGGTATCCCCGAATTCGACCAGTTTGCCCATGTACATGAACGCGGTGTAATCCGAAACACGCGCCGCTTGCTGCATGTTGTGGGTCACGATGACGATGGTGTACTTGGATTTCAATTCATAGATCAGTTCTTCGACCTTCAAGGTCGAGATCGGGTCCAGCGCCGAGCACGGTTCGTCAAGCAGCAGCACCTCCGGCTCCACGGCAATGGTACGGGCGATGACCAGACGCTGCTGCTGGCCACCGGACAGTCCCAGCGCCGACTCGTGCAGGCGGTCCTTGACCTCGTCCCACAAGGCCGCCCCCTTCAACGCCCACTCGACGGCTTCATCAAGCACGCGCTTCTTGTTGATGCCCTGGATGCGCAGGCCGTAGACCACGTTCTCGTAGATGGTCTTGGGGAACGGGTTCGGCTTCTGGAACACCATGCCCACACGCCGGCGCAGTTCGGCAACGTCTTCACCCTTGCGGTAGATGTTGTTGCCGTACAGGTTGATGGCACCTTCCACACGGCAACCGTCAACCAGGTCGTTCATCCGGTTGAAAGTGCGCAGCAGGGTCGACTTGCCGCAGCCGGATGGGCCGATGAAGGCGGTCACACGCTGCTTCGGGATGTTCATCTGCACGTCGAACAGCGCTTGCTTGTCGCCATAGAACAGGCTCAGGCCCGGTACTTCGATGGCCACGGTTTCTTCAGCCATTCGCAGGCTTTGCTTGTTGCGGCCCAGGGCAGACATGTCGATGCCATGGGTGTGGGAATCTTGCTGCATGGTCAACTCCATACGCTATCAAGTCGTTTCAAAGGGCCGCCCGGCTTACGGGCGGCACGCTTGCAATCAGGGTCAGCCGTCCAGCGCCTTGTACTTCTCGCGCAGGTGGTTGCGAATCCACACGGCAGAGAGGTTGAGGGTCGCGATCACCAGCACCAGCAGCAGCGCAGTGGCATAAACCAGCGGCCGCGCAGCTTCGACGTTCGGGCTCTGGAAGCCGACGTCATAGATGTGGAAGCCCAGGTGCATGATCTTCTGGTCCAGGTGCAGGTACGGGTAGTTACCATCCACCGGCAGCGACGGCGCCAGCTTCACCACACCTACCAGCATCAGCGGCGCCACTTCGCCGGCGGCACGGGCCACGGCGAGGATCATGCCAGTCATCATGGCCGGGCTGGCCATGGGCAGGACGATTTTCCACAGGGTCTCGGCCTTGGTTGCGCCCAGCGCCAGCGAGCCCTCACGCACGGTGCGCGGAATTCGCGCCAGGCCTTCTTCGGTGGCCACGATCACCACCGGTACCGCCAGCAATGCCAGGGTCAGCGATGCCCACAGCAGGCCCGGGGTACCCAAGGTCGGCGCCGGCAGCGCTTCGGGGAAGAACAGGCGGTCGATCGAGCCGCCCAGCACATAGACGAAGAAGCCCAGACCGAACACACCGTAGACGATCGCAGGAACACCGGCCAGGTTGTTCACCGCAATACGGATAAGCCGGGTGACCGGGCCCTGCCTGGCGTATTCACGCAGGTACACGGCAGCCAGCACGCCAAACGGGGTAACGATCACGGCCATGATCAGGGTCATCATCACGGTACCGAAGATGGCCGGGAAGATACCGCCCTCGGTGTTGGCTTCACGCGGGTCGTCGCTGAGGAACTCCCAGACCTTGCCGAAGTAGGTGCCCAACTTGGTGAACGCCGACATGCCGTTCGGCTGGACAGCATGCACTACCTTGCTCAGGTTGATTTCCACTTCACGGCCGTTGCCATCCCGGGCCACCAGGCTGTCGCGGGAAAAAGCCTGGTGCAGGCCGGTCAGGCGGTCTTCGATGGCCTTGTAGCGGCTGTTCAGTTCGGCACGGTCGGCGTCCATGTCGGCCTGGGCGGCGGCGTCCAGCTTGCCGTCCAGCTCCAGCTTGCGCGCTTGCAGGCGCAGGCGCTCAAGGCCATGGTTGATGGCACCGATGTCCTTCTTCTCCAGCTGCTGCAGCTCGCTGTTGAGCTGGTTGGCACGCTTGAGGCGGGCCTGCAGTTCGCTCCAGGCAGCGGGGCCTTCGGCAACCACGCGGCCTTGTTCCTTGACGCTGACCAGGTAGCCATAGAAGTTGCCCCACTCGCGGCGCTCAAGGGCCATCAAGTCAGCCGGGCGCTGTTCGTCGACCAGCCAGTCGCCGACCACCCAGGTAAAGTCGCTGCCATTGAGGTCGCGGTTACCCACCTTGATCAGCTCGCGGGTCATGAACTCCGGCCCCTGGTCAGGCACTGGCAGGCCAGCCCCCTTCAGACGAGCACGGGGTACTTCCTCCTTCTGCACCACTTCGCCAATGACAACGTGATCGGCCTGGCCCGGCACCTTGTAGGTGGCCTGGACAAGATCGGCTGGCCAGAAGTGGCCCAGGCCGCGCACGGCGATGACCGCCAGCAGGCCGACGGTCATGATCACGGCCATGGCCACCGCGCCGCCGCTCATCCAGACGCCTGGGGCGCCGCTCTTGAACCAGCCTTTGAGGGAATCCTTTTTCACGGATCGCTACCTTTCTATCAAAGCGACGAGTATTTCTTGCGCAGACGCTGGCGAATCAGCTCGGCCAAGGTGTTCATGATGAAGGTGAACATCAGCAGCACCAGGGCAGCCAGGAACAGCACGCGATAGTGGCTGCCACCGACTTCCGATTCCGGCATTTCCACAGCCACGTTGGCGGCCAGGGTGCGCATGCCCTCGAACAGGTTCATCTCCATCACCGGCGTGTTGCCGGTAGCCATCAGCACGATCATGGTCTCGCCTACCGCACGGCCCAAGCCGATCATCAACGCCGAGAAGATGCCCGGGCTGGCGGTGAGGATGACCACGCGAGTCAGGGTCTGCCAAGGCGTCGCGCCCAGTGCCAGCGAGCCCAGGGTCAGACTGCGCGGCACACTGAACACGGCATCTTCGGCAATCGAGTAGATGTTCGGGATGACCGCGAAGCCCATGGCGATACCGACTACCAGGGCGTTGCGCTGGTCGTAGGTGATGCCTAAATCGTTGGTGATCCACAGGCGCATGTCGCCGCCGAAGAACCAGCTTTCCAGGTGCGGGCTCATGGTCAGGGCGAACCAGCCGGTGAACAGGATGACCGGAATCAGGATCGCCGCTTCCCAACCATCCGGTACACGCAGGCGGATCGACTCCGGCAGACGGCTCCAGAAGAAGCCGGCCAGCAGGATACCGATCGGCATCAGCAGGAACAGGCTGAACACACCGGGCAGGTGGCCTTCCAGGTACGGGGCCAGGAACAGGCCGGCGAAGAAGCCGAGGATCACCGTCGGCATCGCTTCCATCAGCTCGATCACCGGCTTGACCTTGCGGCGCATGCGTGGGGCCATGAAGTAGGCGGTGTAGATGGCTGCGGCAATGGCCAGCGGGGCGGCCAGGATCATGGCGTAGAACGCGGCCTTCAGGGTTCCGAAGGTCAGCGGCGACAGGCTCAGTTTGGGCTCGAAGTCAGTGTTCGACGCGGTCGATTGCCAGACGTATTTCGGCTCGTCGTAGTTCTCGTACCACACCTTGCCCCACAGCGCGCTGAACGAAATTTCCGGGTGCGGGTTGCGCAGGCTCAACGGCAACAACTTGCCACCTTCTTCGATGATGATGCGGTTGGCGCGTGGCGACAGGGCCAACGTGCCAGGGCCTTCGGCAGCCGGCTCTACCAGCAGGGTTCGGTGTGCAGTGCTGTGGAACACGCCCAGTTTGCCTTCGGCGTCGAGGGCGATGAAGCCCTTGCGGCGCTCTTCGGCGTCGATCTGCACGATCGGCGCATTGCCCAATTGGAAGGTACGGATCTGCTTGAAGCGCGATTCGCCATCCGGGTCACGGGCCATGAACCACTGGGCCAGCCCCCCCTTGGAATCACCGATGATCAGCGAAATGCCGCCAACCAGCTGGGCCGTGGCAGTAATTTCGGTGTCGGCGCTATCAGACAACTTGTAACGGCCGTTGAGGCTCTTGTCGCGCAGGCTGAACACATCGGCCGTGGCACGGCCGTTGATCACGTACAGCCAGTGCTGGCGTGGGTCGATGAAGATATTCTTCACCGTCTCGGTCATTTGCGGCAGTTCGATGCGGTTCTGCTCGGTGGTGACCTCTTCGGTCATCATGTTTTCCGTGCGGGTCAGCTCGACCACCTGCAGGTGAGCACCGGTAGAACCGGCCAGCAGCAGGGTGTCGCCATTGACGTTGACGCTGACGTGGTCCAGCGCACGCCCCTGCTCGTCGAGCACGAACGATTGCTCGCCGTATGGGTAGTCGATGCCAGGGGTGATGGTTTTCTTGTTGTCCGGGTAGGTGATCTTGTAGGTGTGCTGGAAAACCAGCGCCTGGCCATTGGACAGGCCCAGCACCACCAGCGCGCTGCCCGGCTGGTCAGTACTGATGGACGTGACCTGGGTGTCTGCTGGCACGGGCAGTTCGACACGCTTGAGTTCGTTACCGGTCTTGGTATCGAAGAACAATGCCTGGCCCTTGTCCGAAACACGCATCCCCACCTGATTCTGCTCTTCAAGCGCGATCATCAGTGGCTTACCGGCATCCTGCTGCAGCCAGGTCGGCTCCAGGGCTTTCTTGCTGGTCAGCTCGGCGCCCTGGAACAGTGGCAGCACCACATAAGCCAGGTAGAAGAAGATCAACGTGATTGCCGCCAATACGGCAAGCCCGCCTACCAGTACATACCAGCGGGTCAGGCGGTCCTTGAGCGCGCGCATGCGGCGCTTGCGTTGCAACTCGGGCGTATTGAAATCAATGCGCACGGGCTGGGAGTTTTGGGTCATGTTGGAATTGGCCAGATCATTCATGCGCACACCCTAGCGGTCCCGTGTGACAAAAACATTACAAAGTGGTGACGCGCGAAAGCCCGCCGCACAGGGAACCTGGCTTCGGACTGGAAATTCGTGGAAGAGGCCGGGCTGTGGCACCGGCCTCCTCTTAATTACTTACTTCTTTGCAACGTTACCGGCGTGCGACAGGCCCAGGTCAGCCAGGGTCTTGTCGACGACTTTGGCCGGCAGCGGGATGTAGCCATCCTTCACCACCACCTGCTGGCCCGCTTGCGACAGCACCAGCTTGACGAACTCGGCTTCCAGCGGGGCCAGAGGCTTGTTCGGCGCCTTGTTGACGTAGACGTACAGGAAGCGCGACAGCGGGTAGGTACCGTTCAGGGCGTTGGCTTCATTGTCTTCAACAAACTCGCCACCGTCTTTCTTGGCCAGGGGTACGGTCTTGACGCTGGCGGTCTTGTAACCAATACCCGAGTAGCCGATACCGTTCAGCGAGGAGCTGATCGACTGCACGACCGAAGCCGAGCCAGGCTGTTCGTTGACGTTAGGCTTGAAGTCGCCTTTGCACAGGGCTTCTTCCTTGAAGTAGCCGTAGGTGCCCGATACCGAGTTGCGGCCGAACAGCTGGATTGGCTTGTTGGCCAGGTCGCCGGTCACACCGACGTCGCCCCAGGTCTTGATCTCGGCCTTGCCACCGCACAGGCGGGTGGAAGAGAAGATGGCGTCAACCTGAGCCATGGTCAGGCCCTTGATTGGGTTGTCCTTGTGCACGAACACGGCCAGGGCGTCGACGGCGACCGGGATGGCGGTCGGCTTGTAGCCGTACTTCTGCTCGAAGGCTTGCAGCTCGACGTCCTTCATCTTGCGGCTCATCGGGCCGAGGTTGGCGGTGCCTTCGGTCAGCGCGGGTGGCGCGGTAGAAGAGCCGGCAGCCTGGATCTGGATGTTTACGTTCGGATATTCCTTCTTGTAGGCCTCGGCCCACAGAGTCATGAGGTTCGCGAGAGTGTCGGAACCAACGCTGGAGAGGTTGCCCGAAACACCCGTGGTCTTGGTGTAGGTCGGGATCGCAGGATCGACAGCGGCTACCGCGTTGGCGGTTGCAACGCCAGCGGCGGCAAAGGTAAGGGCCGCCATCAAACGCTTCAGTTTCATGCCTTGCTCCTAGCAGGAATATTGGGGTGTTGGATGGAACGGGCCCAAGTATCGGCAGGCCGCATGAACACGATATGACTTCATTATGACAATTGGATGAAAGGCCATCACTGAAAGCAGGTGTGGCCTCTTCGCGGCTAAAGCCGCTCCTACAGGTTCGGTGTCGGCCTTGAGGCCTGTGCCAAACCCTGTAGGAGCGGCTTTAGCTGCGAAGAGGCCAGTAGCCGTAGCGCAGATCAGCGCTTGTTGGCGAGCAGGTACAGGCCCACGGCCAGACCGACGGCGCACAGGCCTGCCACGTAGTAGGCAGGCGCCATCGGGCTCACCTTCAGCAGTGCGGTCACCACCATCGGCGTCAGCCCGCCAAAGATGGCGTAGGCCACGTTGTACGAGAACGACAACCCGCTGAAACGCACCACCGCCGGGAACGCTTTGACCATTACATAAGGCACTGCGCCAATCACACCCACGCACAGGCCGGTCACGGCATACAGCGGGAACAGCAACTCGGGGCGGGTCGGCAGGCTGTGGTAGAAGGTCCAGGAGCTGGCCAGCAGCAGCAGGCTGCCGATCACGAACACGCGGCCTGCACCAAAGCGGTCGGCCAGGCTGCCGGCACCTATACAACCAAAGCTGAGCAACACGATGGCCAGGCTGTTGGCTTTGAGCGAGTCGGTCGGGCTGATGTGGTAGAAGCTCTGCAGCAGCGCCGGGGTCATCAGGATGACCACCACGATGCCGGCTGAAAGCATCCAGGTCAGCAACATCGACAGAATGATCGGGCCACGGTGATCGCGCAGCACAGCGCGCAGCGGCAGCTCCTCGGCCAGTGCCTTGCGTTGCTGCATTTCGGCGAACACCGGGGTTTCGTGCAGCCAACGGCGCAGGTACACCGAGAACAGGCCGAACACACCGCCAAGCAGGAACGGGATACGCCAGGCGTAGTCAGCCACTTCTTCCGCGCTGTACACGCTGTTGATCAGGGTCGCTACCAGCGAGCCCAGCAGAATGCCGGCAGTCAGGCCGGCGGTCAGGGTGCCGCAGGCATAGCCGGTGTTGCGAGCCGGCACATGTTCAGAGACGAACACCCATGCGCCCGGTACTTCGCCACCGATTGCCGCGCCCTGGATCACGCGCATCAGCAACAGCAGGATCGGTGCCCACATGCCGATCTGCGCATACGTCGGCAGCAGGCCCATGATCAGGGTCGGCAGGGCCATCATGAAGATGCTCAGGGTGAACATCTTCTTGCGCCCGAGCAAGTCGCCGAAGTGGGCCATGATGATGCCGCCCAGCGGCCGCGCCAGGTAGCCGGCGGCGAAGATGCCGAACGTTTGCATCAGCCGCAGCCACTCGGGCATGTCGGCCGGGAAGAACAACTTGCCCACCACCGTGGCGAAGAACACGAAGATGATGAAATCGTAGAATTCCAGCGCACCGCCCAGGGCGGACAGTGAGAGGGTCTTGTAGTCGCTGCGGGTCAGCGGCCGCGAGGGCTGCTCGATACTGCTGGGCACGGAAGTCATCGCTCGTTGTTCTCTTTGTAGGGCATGCAGGCCGCTTGGCGCGCGGCTTCTGGATGGGAGACAGGCGAAGATAGCAAATTGCCGAGCTACGCCGAAAGCGATACAAAATCCACACAGATATTCGTGAATGCGCGGTCGTCGCTGGCCGTTATGCCCTATATACTGGCAATTCGTAGGATTATGTTGCTCCTAACGTGGGATGTTGTGCGAAAACGCCGGTCACTATTGTCAGGCGGTTTCGCAGAGTTTCCCTACGGCCGCCCAGTGAAACGAAATCGGCGTAGTATGTTTCAAGCTGAATCGTTTACCCGGCCTTTGCGCCACACCAACGAAAAGCGTCACGGGTCAGAGGCCCCATCGCATGATTGAGCTCGAACAAGAAGATCCAATCCCGCAAGGCGACCTGGCCTTGCAAATCACCGCATTGCCGCGAGAAACCAATGGGTTTGGCGATATTTTCGGCGGTTGGCTGGTTGCGCAGATGGACCTGGCAGGCACGGCCATGGCCAGCCGTGTCGCCGGCGGCCGCGTAGCCACCGTCGCCATCGACCGCATGGCCTTCCTGGTGCCCGTCGCGGTCGGCGCACAGCTGTCTTTCTATACCCAGACCTTGGAAATCGGCCGCAGCTCGATCCAGATGATGGTCGAAGTGTGGAGCGACGACCCGCTGTCCAGCGAATGGCGCAAGGTCACAGAAGCGGTATTCGTCTTCGTCGCCATCGACGGCAGTGGTCGTACCCGCTCGGTGCCTCGTCGCTGAGCCACGCTGGCGGTAAACTCATTGCATCTGCCCGGGTCCAAGGCCCACTGGCAATCAATGAGAAGAACGCAATGGCTACCTTTCAGGTCGTAACCGAGCAACATGGCGAACTCAACTGCTGGCGTATCAGCAGTGACCGTGCCGAACTCCTGATCGCCCAGCAGGGCGCACAGGTCCTCAGCTACCAGCAGGTGGGCGAACCGCCACTGCTGTGGCTGAGCGACCAGGCCATCTTCCGCCAGGGCAAGTCGGTACGCGCCGGGGTACCGGTGTGCTGGCCATGGTTTGGCAACCTGCAGCGCAACCCTCAGGCCGTCCAGGCCATGTACCAGGGAATACCGGCGCCTGCCCACGGGCTTGCGCGCACGCGTGACTGGAAATTGCTGGGTATCGAAGAAGTGGGCGAGGCCCTGCGGATCGAGTTCGAACTGCCTGAAGCGCGGGGCGACCTGCCCGGTTGGCCCCATGATGTCGAGCTGAAACTGGTGGTGGAGATGGGCGCAGACCTGACACTGAGCCTGACCAGCCGCAACATGGGCAATACCCCCGTGACCATCAGCCAGGCCCTGCATAGCTACTTCGCGGTCAGCGATGTGCGCCAGGCGCGGGTCGAGGGTGTCGACGGGCTGGGTTATATCGAGACCCTGGCGGGCTGGGAACAACGCCAACAGCAGGGGGCACTGACGTTTGCCGGGGAGACGGACCGAATCTACCTGAATACCCCGCAGACCCTCAGCATCGTCGACCCGCATTGGAATCGGCGGATTACCTTGACCAGCAGCAGCTCGCGCTCGGCGGTGATCTGGAACCCGTGGACCGAGCGGGCGAAGGAGCTGGCGGACATGGCTGATGATGGCTGGCAGCGGATGCTGTGCATCGAGACGGCGAATGTGTGGGATGACCTGGTGGAGTTGAAGCCTGGGGCGAGTCATTCGCTGGGCGTCCAGATCGGTTGTGAAAATATCTGAGCCCTGCTCTTTTATTACCGGCCTCTTCGCGGGCTTGCCCGCGAAGAGGCCGGGCAATTATCAAAGGTCTGCGTCTTCCACCACCCTCACCTTGTCTGCATCCAGCGCATAGGCCGCATCGGCCAGGTCATTGCTGACCTTCTCCACCTTCAGCTTGCCGCTGACCCACAGCGGGGTGTAGATGTCATCGATCTTCAGGCCTTTCGGGTAGCGCACCAGTACCAACTGGTTGGGCGGCGGTGGCGGCACATGGATGCACGCCCCCGGGTACGGCACCAGGAAGAACAACGTGCTGTTGCCCTTGGCGTCACTCTCCAGCGGCACAGGGTAGCCACCCAGGCGGATATCCTTGCCATTCATGGCCGCAACGGTCTTGGTCGAGTACATCACCGCTGGCAGGCCCTTGCTCTGCTTGAGGCCTCCCTTGGCGGTAAAGGTGCCCATGGCTTCCGGTGAGTTGTGGTCGATTTCAGGCATTTGTTCCAGCGCCTTCTGGTCCGACCGGGGCATCAGCTCCAGCCAGTCGGTTTCGGGCAGTTCGGCATGGGCCAGGGTACTGGCCAACAGCAAGGGGACAAGGAAAAAGGCACGCATGAAAATGCTCGGCAACTCGAATGAATTGCCGAGCATTCTAACCAGTAATCAGCGTTTCTTGATGAATCCGTAGATCACCAGCAGCACCACGGCACCGACCAGCGCGCCAAGGAAGCCCGCCGCTTGCCCTGCCTGGTATATACCCAGCGCCTGGCCGCCATAGGTAGCCAACAAGGAGCCGGCAATACCCAGCAGGATGGTCATGATCCAGCCCATGCTGTCATCGCCCGGCTTGATGAAGCGGGCCAGCAGGCCGACGATGAGGCCGATGAAGATGGTTCCAATGATACCCATGGCAATCCCTCTGCAGTGAAGTTGGAACAAGCCAAAGCCTAGACGGGCTTCGGCTTGTTGCCATATTCAGAGGGCATGCCGCTTGCGGAAGTTCGATTCGAAGCCCGATCAGTTACTGATCAGCGCCTCTACTTCGGCAATCTTGCGCTCGAGGGTGGCCATGTCAGGGCAGCGCAGGGTGGCGTGTCCTACCTTGCGGCCAACCTTGAAGGCCTTGCCGTAGTGGTGCAGGTGACAGTCGCCGATGGCAACAACCTTGTCCACGGCCGGCACTTCACCGATGAAGTTGAGCATCGCGCTCTCGCCCACCTTGGCGGTCGAGCCAAGTGGCAGGCCGGCAACGGCACGCAGATGGTTCTCGAACTGGCTGCACTCGGCGCCTTCGATGGTCCAGTGCCCGGAGTTGTGCACGCGCGGGGCGATTTCGTTGGCCTTCAAGCCACCGTCAACCTCGAAGAACTCGAAGGCCATCACGCCAACGTAATCCAGCTTCTGCAACACACGGCCGACGTAATCTTCGGCCAGAGCCTGCAGCGGGTGTGCCTGGCTGGCTACCGACAAGCGCAGGATGCCGCTCTCGTGGGTATTGTGCACCAGCGGGTAGAAGCGGGTTTCACCATCGCGGCCACGCACGGCGACCAGCGACACCTCGCCGGTGAACGGCACGAAGCCCTCCAGCAGGCATGGCACGCTGCCCAGCTCGGCGAAGGTACCCACCACGTCTTCTGGCGTGCGCAGCACCTTCTGGCCCTTGCCGTCGTAACCCAGCGTGCGGGTTTTCAGCACGGCCGGCAGGCCGATGCTGGCCACCGCGGCGTCCAGATCTGCCTGCGAGAGGATGTCGGCGAAGGCCGGGGTGGGGATGCCCAGGTCGCGGAACATGCTCTTTTCGAACAGGCGGTCACGGGCGATGCGCAGCGATTCGGCGCTGGGGTACACGGGCACGAACTGCGAGAGGAAGGCCACGGTCTCGGCCGGGACGCTTTCGAACTCGAAGGTGACCAGGTCGACTTCGTCGGCCAGCTGACGCAGGTGGTCCTGATCGCCGTAGTCGGCACGCAGGTGCTCGCCCAGGGGCGCAGCGCAGGCGTCCGGTGCCGGGTCGAGGAAGGCGAAGTTCATGCCCAGCGGAGTACCCGCCAGGGCCAGCATGCGGCCCAGCTGGCCGCCACCGATTACACCGATCTTCATGGGTTGAGCCTCAAGCCTGGCGCGGGTCTGGGTTGTCCAGCACGGTGTCGGTCTGTTCCGTGCGGAACTGCTTCAACGCCGCGTGGTACTGCGGGTACTTGGCGCCCAGAATGCTGGCCGACAACAGGGCAGCGTTGACCGCACCGGCACGGCCGATGGCCAGGGTGGCAACCGGCACACCGGCTGGCATCTGCACGATCGACAGCAGCGAATCGACGCCCGACAGCATCGACGACTGCACCGGCACGCCCAGCACCGGCAGGTGGGTCTTGGCGGCGCACATGCCTGGCAGGTGGGCTGCGCCACCGGCACCGGCGATGATCACCTCGATGCCACGGCCCTCAGCCTCCTCGGCATACTGGAACAGCAGATCCGGGGTGCGGTGGGCGGAAACCACCTTCACTTCGTAGGGAATGCCGAGTTTTTCCAGCATATCGGCGGTGTGGCTAAGGGTGGACCAATCGGACTTGGAGCCCATGATCACGCCAACCAGTGCACTCATCGTCGAGCCTCTCCTGCAAGCGCCTTCTGGCGCGCTAAAAGCAACAAGCCACGCAGGTGGGCCGGCGTGGCTTGTCATACGGATTCTGAATCGACCAGGTCGGCCGAAGGCGCGGGATTGTAACGTATTTAAAGGCTGGCCGCCCACCCCTACAAGCACATGCCGGATCAAAGGGCAAGCTGTCTCGTGGGACAACTTTTTCCTGCTGCCTCGGGGTCGACGAGTGCTACACGCTTGCAGCCCTTACTCGCGCACCTTGGTACGTCTACATGAAAACTCCATGCTCTTTCGCACTTTCGTTTGGCCTGGTACTCAGCATGCAATTGCCTAGTGCTTCGGCAGCCCACGCGCTCACCGTTACCGTCTATGTGCACGACGACCTGGCCGATATGCACGACGGGCAATTGAACGAAGACTACTTCCAGCATTGGCTGAACGAAATGCGCCGTTTCAGCCAACATCCCATCGAAGTGATATTTCAACGCAATGTAAAACACATAACCGATATTGCTTATGCAGGAATGCCGTCCGAAAAGCTCCTGGACGCTTTCAGCCAGCAGGTGTATGCACAAAAGCGACACCGGCTCTACTCTCTCATGGATAAACATCTCCTGCTCACCCGCAACAGCTACGATCACAGCGGTCTGAACTACAACGCCGGCGTGGCCTATTTCAAGCAGAAAACGGCCATTGCCTCTGTGGCCGCATACGGTGCTGCAGCTCATGAAATCGGCCATCTGCTAGGCGCCACGCATGAAGACGCCGAACTGAAGTTCAATGGCTGGGTGTGCGAAACGTACACGCACCCCCGTGTACCGGCACGATCCAACTGCTACCGCTACAGCGACAGGAATCGTGCAAATATCACTGATTACCTGAAGGACAATTCAAAGTGACGCTTCACCTTGTGCGCCAGACGACTCCAGCTTGCGCCATAGCAAGCGCACGTTAGCCTTACGCACCAAAGCACAGCGGTACAGGCGGATTTCCAGCGGCACATGCCATTGGCTACCGCCGCAGATCGCCAGTTCACCGCGTTCGAGCTCGCCACGCATCGACAGGCGCGGCACCCAAGCGATGCCCATCCCCTCCAGGGCCATGCTCTTGAGGCTGTCGGCCATGGCGGTTTCGTAGACGGTGGTATAACGCAGGTTGCGCTGGCGCAACAGCAAGTTGACCGAACGGCCGAGGAATGCGCCGGCAGTGTAGGCTAGCAACGGCACACTGCCCTCGCCCTCAAGGTCGAACAACGGCTTGCCATCCGCATCCACGGCGCACACCGGCAGCATTTCAGTGGTGCCCATGTGCAGCGACGGGAAGATCTCGGCATCCATCTGCAAGGCCGCGTCCGGGTCGTAGAACGCCAGCATCAGGTCGCAGCCGCCTTCGCGCAGTGCATGCACAGCATCTCCGACGTTAGTCGCAACCAGGCGGGTGGCGATGTTCAAACCGTCGTTGCGCAGCTGGGCCACCCAACGGGGGAAGAAACCCGACGCCAAGGAGTGTGCCGCAGCCACCTGCACCACTTCGCCCTGCCCGCCTTCCAGGTGATGCAAATGGCGGAGAATTTCGCTCAACTGGTCGACAACAGTACGTGCTGTGACGAGAAACAGCTGACCCGCCTCGGTCAGCTCGATGGGTGTGCGAGAGCGGTTCACCAGTTGCAGGCCCAGCGCCGCCTCAAGGCTGCGAATGCGCCGGCTGAAGGCCGGTTGGGTCACGAAACGCCGCTCTGCGGCCTGGGAAAAACTGCGGGTAGCGGCCAGAGCACTGAAGTCTTCCAGCCATTTGCTTTCAAGGTTCACGAAGCACATCTCCCGGCGCGCACCAAAATGGAACACGCTCGAATATCAATTGGCGTCACATGAAACACTATGCCGTTTGTGCATAGGTTAGCGTGCAATAGCATTGGCCGCAAAAACACCTTCAGGCCTAGGATTGGCGCCATTCCGGCATGTGCCGGGTCAAAATCGAGATGATATACATCATGTCCTCTGCTGCATCGTTCCGCGTCGAAAAAGACTTGTTGGGTACCCTTGAAGTTCCTGCAGATGCCTACTACGGCATCCAGACCCTGCGCGCTGCCAACAACTTCCACCTCTCCGGTGTTCCGCTGTCGCACTACCCGAAGCTGGTCGTGGCCCTGGCCATGGTCAAGCAGGCCGCTGCCGACGCCAACCGTGAGCTGGGTCACCTGAGCGATGCCAAGCACGCTGCCATTTCCGCAGCCTGCGCCCGCCTGATCAAAGGCGATTTCCACGACCAGTTCGTGGTTGACATGATCCAGGGCGGCGCTGGTACTTCTACCAACATGAACGCCAACGAAGTCATTGCCAACGTTGCGCTGGAGGCCATGGGCCACCAGAAGGGTGAGTACCAGTACCTGCACCCTAACAACGACGTGAACATGGCGCAGTCGACCAACGACGCCTACCCGACCGCAATCCGCCTGGGCCTGTTGCTGGGTCACGACGCGCTGCTGGCCAGCCTTGATAGCCTGATCCAGGCCTTCGCTGCCAAGGGTAAAGAATTCGACCACGTACTGAAGATGGGCCGTACCCAGCTGCAGGACGCCGTCCCGATGACCCTGGGCCAGGAATTCCGCGCCTTCGCCACCACCATGACTGAAGACCTGCAGCGCCTGCGCTCGCTGGCTCCGGAACTACTGACCGAAATCAACCTGGGCGGTACCGCCATCGGTACTGGCATCAACGCCGACCCTGGCTACCAGGCCTTGGCCGTACAGCGCCTGGCCACCATCAGCGGCCATCCGCTGGTACCGGCTGCCGACCTGATCGAAGCCACCTCCGACATGGGCGCCTTCGTGCTGTTCTCCGGCATGCTCAAGCGCACCGCGGTCAAGCTGTCGAAGATCTGCAACGACCTGCGCCTGCTGTCCAGCGGCCCGCGTACCGGCATCAACGAGATCAACCTGCCAGCGCGTCAGCCAGGCAGCTCGATCATGCCAGGCAAGGTCAACCCGGTTATTCCAGAAGCTGTGAACCAGGTGGCCTTCGCCATCATGGGCAACGACCTGGCCCTGACCGTCGCCGCTGAAGGTGGTCAGCTGCAGCTGAACGTGATGGAGCCGCTGATCGCCTACAAGATCTTCGACTCGATCCGCCTGCTGCAACGCGCCATGGACATGCTGCGCGAGCACTGCATCGTCGGCATCACCGCCAACGAACAGCGCTGCCGTGAACTGGTCGAGCACTCGATCGGCCTGGTTACCGCACTGAACCCGTACATCGGCTACGAGAACGCCACCCGTATCGCCCGCGTTGCCCTGGAAAGCGGCCGCGGCGTACTGGAACTGGTGCGCGAAGAGAAGCTGCTGGACGACGCGATGCTCGACGACATCCTGCGTCCGGAAAACATGATCGCTCCACGTCTGGTTCCGCTGAAGGCGTAATCAGGCCGCTGTAAACAGTCTCACCAGGTCGAGGGACTAGACACCTCTCAACCTTTCCAAGGCCCGAGCGCTTGCTTCGGGCCTTTTTTTTTGCCTGAAGGTTTTGGAGACCGCTATGCAGGCCTTCGCAACACCCGGCCGCACCGGCAGGGTATGTGGTTTGCCTGCAGCCTCGGATATCGGCACACAACTTGCTCCATAATGCATCCCAGTCCAACGGGATTACCCAGCATGCTGCACAGCCACCTGACCACCCTCAACGCAGTTTCGCTGATCCTCAACGTCTTCCAGGCAGACGGTTACGAGGCGTCGGCGTTGCTGGCCGGCAGCGGCATTGGCCCGGCAGACCTGGGGCATGCCGATGCGCGCATCACCACCCAGCAGGAGCTGCAGGTTTGCGCCAATGCTGTGGCCCGGCGCGAGGACATTGGCCTGGAACTGGGCCAGCGCATGCGTGTGTCGTGCTACGGCATGCTCGGTTACGCGCTGCTCTCCAGTGCCACTTTGGGTGACGCCTTACGCCTGGCACTGCAGTATCCGGCACTGCTGGGAACAGTCTTCAAGCTGCGCTTGCTCGACGACGGCCAACGTGTCTGGTTCAGCGCCAGCGATTACCAGGACAGCCCGGCGCTGAGCGCCTTCAACGCCGAGTTCTGCCTGGTGTCGCTGAAAGTCATCTGTGACGACCTGCTTGGCCGGCCATTGCCGCTGCTTGGCGCACGCTTCGAACACCCTCGCCCTGGTTACCACGCGCTCTATGCCGAAGCGTTTCAATGCCCGATCGGTTTCGCCGCCGAGGACAATGCCTTTGCCTTCGAACGGCGATGGCTGGATATGCCGCTGCCGCTGGCCGACCCGATTACTCACAAAGCCATGAGCGAGCGCTGCCGGCGCCTGAACCTTGAATTTACCGGTCGCCAGGCATGGCTGGGGCGGATTCGCCAGCTGCTGGCGCAGCAACTGGACGCAGCACCCGGGCTGGAAGGGCTTGCGCGGCAGATGAACTGCTCGTCGCGCACCCTGCGCCGGCATTTGCAGGCGCTGGGCAGCAGTTATCAACAGCTGCTGGATGAGCTGAGGTTCGAGCGGGCCAAGCAGTTGCTGGCCGATGAGCAGATGCCGATCTACCGGATTGCGGAGACTTTGGGGTTCAGTGAGACGGCCAGTTTTCGGCATGCCTTCCAGCGCTGGAGTGGCGTGGCGCCCAGCCATTTTCGTGGTTGACCTGTTCTGGCCTCTTCGCGGGTAAACCCGCTACAGGGGCGTCACAACCCTGACGCCCTGGTGGCCATCGTAGGAGCGGGTTCACCCGCGAAAGGGCCGGGCCTGCCGGCCAATGTCCAAAGGCCGTTCACCGTTGCCAACGCTGCCTTACCCGCGACGAGGCTGGGATAGGTCACCACCCATCTGGCCATAGACCTTGGCCATATCGATCCCCTTTTGGCCGTTTGTGTCGTTCTCCCCTGCTGATCAGCCCATGACAATGGACCCACGCCAGTCCCACCGGAGAACAACAATGCTGACGATCTATTCCGATGACCACCGCCTGCACCACGGCCGCTGCGAGCTGATCGATGGCAAGCTGATGCCCTGTTTCGAAATGCCTTCGCGCGCCGACCATGTGCTCGACCAAGTGAAAACCCGCAACCTCGGCGACATCCAGGGCCCGACCGACTTCGGCCGTGCGCCGCTGTTGCGCGTCCACAGCGCCGATTACCTGGATTTCTTCGAAGGCGCCTGGGCCCGCTGGGCTGCACTGGGCCAAGAGGGTGACCTGCTGCCCTTCACCTGGCCAGCCCGCACACTGCGCCAGGTCAAGCCGACCGGCCTGCATGGCGAACTGGGTTACTACAGCTTCGATGCCGGCGCCCCCATCACCGCAGGCACCTGGCAGGCGGCCTATAGTGCTGCACAAGTTGCCCTGACCGCCCAGGCAGCGATTCAGCAAGGCGCCCATGCGGCGTTCGCCCTGTGCCGTCCGCCAGGGCACCACGCTGCCGGCGAAGTGATGGGCGGCTACTGCTATCTGAATAACGCCGCCATCGCTGCCCAGGCCTTCCTCGACCAAGGCCGACGCAAGGTCGCCATCCTTGACGTCGACTACCACCACGGCAACGGTACCCAGGACATCTTCTACAGCCGCGACGACGTGTTCTTCGCCTCGATCCACGGCGACCCGCAGGACGAATTCCCATTCTTCCTCGGCTATGCCGATGAAACCGGCGAAGGCGCAGGCCAGGGCTACAACATCAACTACCCCTTGCCGGCCGGTAGCGACTGGGCCGCCTGGAGCGCAGCCCTGGAGGATGCCTGCAAGCGCATCGCCAGCTATGACGCCGACGTACTGGTCATCTCACTGGGTGTGGACACCTTCAAGGACGACCCCATCTCGCAGTTCAAGCTGGACAGCCCGGACTACCTGGAAATGGGCAAACGCATCGGCCAACTCGGCAAGCCGACCCTGTTCGTGATGGAAGGCGGCTACGCTGTGGAGGAAATCGGCATCAACGCGGTCAATGTGCTGGAAGGCTTCCAGCGCGCCCAGCCAGGAGCCCGATAATGGTCCGACTCAAACGTCTGCTCGCCCCGTTCATCGCTGCCACCCTGTTCGCGGGCGCCCTGCATGCGCAAGCCGAGCAGCGAACCCTGCGTGTATATAACTGGTTCGATTACATCACGCCGCAGACCTTGACTGCCTTCCAGAAGGACAGCGGCGTGAAGCTGGTGTACGACATCTTCGACACCAATGAGGCATTGGAAGCCAAGCTGCTAACCGGCAACTCCGGCTATGACGTGGTAGTACCGTCCAACGTATTCCTCGCCAAGCAGATCGAAGCCGGGGTGTTCCAGCCGCTGGATCGCAGCAAGCTGCCGAACTGGCAACACCTGGACCCGGCACTGATGAAGCTGATCGAAGCTAACGACCCGGGCAACAAGTTTGCCGTGCCGTATATGTACGGCACCGTGCTGATCGGCTTCAACCCGGCCAAGGTCAAGGCTGCACTCGGCGACAACGCGCCGGTGGACAGCTGGGACCTGATCTTCAAGGAAGAGAACATCGCCAAGCTCAAGCAGTGCGGCGTGGCCCTGCTCGACTCGCCGTCGGAGATTCTACCGCTGGCCCTGCAGTACCTGGGCTTGCCGCCGAACAGCGACAAACCGGCTGACTACAAGAAGGCCGAGGAGCTGATGCTGAAGATTCGTCCGCATATCACCTACTTCCACTCCTCGAAGTACATGGCAGACATCGCCAATGGCGACATCTGTGTGGCAGTGGGCTACAGCGGCAGCTTCTCGCAGGCAGCCAACCGCGCCCGTGAGGCGAACAACGGCGTGGTGGTGGACATGCGCCTGCCCAAGGAGGGCGCGCCGATCTGGTTCGACATGCTGGCGATTCCAAAGGGCGCAGCAAACCCGGAGGATGCGCATACGTTCATCAATTACCTGCTGCGGCCAGAGGTGATTGCGCCGATCAGCGACTTCGTGGGGTATCCGAACCCGAACAAGGATGCGACCGACAAGGTGAATCCGACGATTCGCAACAACCCCAACCTGTATCCGACGGCAGAGGCGATGGCCAAGCTGTATACCCTCAAGCCTTTGACGCGAAATGCCGAACGGGCCAGAACCCGCGCCTGGACGCGGATAAAGTCCGGTACCTGATGTTGAACCGGGGGCTGCTTTGCAGCCCCCTTCATTTTCTCCAGACTTTGCGTAGTTTCATCAAGGCCTCGGCAATCTCGCCCTCCGGCACTGCCGCAAAGCCCAGTACCAGCCCTGCCCGCTTATCCACAGGCACCTCGCAGTCCGCCAACCAGAAATTGCTCAGTGGTGTCACTTCCACCCCCACCGCTTCAGCCGTGGCCACCAACTCCTGCTCCCGAGCAAAGTTATCCACATCGACCTTCACATGCAGCCCAGCCGCCACTTCCGGCATTGCGCCCAACCCCGGAATATCCACAGGCCAACCGGCCTTGAGCACATCGCGCCGCTTCAATGCCGCCTTGCGCATACGGCGGATATGCCGCTGAAAATGGCCACGGGCCATGAACTCGGCCATCACGCACTGACTGCTGACCTCCGAATGCCGCATTGCCAACGCTTTGCCTTGGCTGAAAGCCTGCACCAGCTTCGACGGAAGCACCAGGTAGCCCAGACGCAACGCCGGGAAGGCGATCTTGCCGAAGGTGCCGACATACAGCACCCGCCCGTGCCGGTCGAGCGCTGCCAGCGGGGCCAGCGGTGCACCGCTGTAGCGATACTCGCCGTCGTAGTCGTCCTCGATGATCCAGCCGTCACTGCGTTCAGCCCAGGCCAGCAATGCCAGGCGACGTGCAAGGCTCATGGTCACCCCGGTCGGGTATTGGTGCGCAGGCGTGACATAGGTCAGTCGGCAATCCATCAACTGCTCCAGCCGGCTGCAGTCCAGCCCGTCTTCATCCACAGGCACGCCACACACCCGGCCGCCCGCGAGCGTGAAGGCATGAGCGGCCGCCCGATAGCCTGGGTTTTCCACAGCCACACCGTCGCCCGTTTGCAACAGCAACTGTGCACAAAGGCTGATGGCCTGCTGCGCACCGCCTGTGATCACAATTTGTTCAGCCGTACAGCTCAGCCCCCGCGAGCGGCGTAGATAGGCCGCTATCAGATCGCGCAAAGCCGGCTCGCCAGCGGGGTCACCATAGCCCAGTTGCGCAGGGGACGGGTTGCGCCAGAAACCCGCCTGTAGCTTGGCCCAGACGTCAAACGGGAACAGGTCAAACGCCGGAATGCCAACGCGAAAAGCACGCGGCGCACCGCTTCTGGGCGGTGGCAAATGGTTGTTTTTCAGGCGCTGCAGAGGTGCGCCTAAAAGCCTCCCGCTGGATAAATCCTCAGTATTTTCTTCACGAACTGTGGATAACCCTGTTGATAAGCCCAGGTATAACCCTGTGGATACTTGTGTGGACAGTTTCGGCAGCCGGCTAACGTAGGTGCCATCACCGACCCGGCTTTCGATGAAGCCCTCGGCATACAGTTGATCGTAGGCGCGCACCACGCTGTTGCGTGAAAGCGCCAACATGGCAGCCAGGTCGCGCGTAGCCGGCAGGCGAGTACCACTGCTCAGGCGCCCATCCAGTACCCGCGCTCGCAACACCTGATACAGCTGCTGGCTAAGCCCGCGGCTGCGATCCAGGGCGATCCCGGCAGGGTCGAAAGGCAGGATGAGGGGCGGCTCGCGCATGATATTGGACCTATGAAAACAGGCATTAATGGATCTTACACAGAACCAATAGCCTGCCTAGGATGGAGCCATTCGACAAGGATCCCGCCATGTACAACAGTAAGCCGCACCAGGAACACGACCTCACCCGCTTGCACCAGCACATGCTAGACACCCGCCTGGCCGTTCTGGTCAGCCAGGGCGAACAGGGCCTTCTGGCCACGCACCTGCCGGTGCTGGTCGATACCGCCGAGGGCGATTTCGGCACCGTGTATGCCCACCTGGCCCGGGCCAACCGCCAATGGCAAGACCTGCAGCACGGCGGCGAAGCACTGTTGGTATTCCCCGGCGCCGATGCCTATGTCAGCCCCGGTTTTTACCCAAGCAAGGCCGAAAACCCAAAGGTGGTGCCGACCTGGAACTACCTGGCGGTGCACGCTTATGGCCCGGCCGAAGTTATCCATGAGGCCGAGCCGCTACTGGCTATCGTAAGCCGCCTGACCGACCGCCATGAACAGGGTCGCAGCGAACCCTGGAAAGTCACCGATGCCCCTGCCGACTACATCGAGGGCATGCTCCGCGCCATCGTCGGTATCCGTCTGCCCATCGCGCGCCTGCAAGGTGCGCGCAAGCTCAGCCAGAACCGCTCCAGGCACGACATCGATGGCGTGCGCGAGGGCCTGAGCGCCAGCCCCGATCAACGGGACAATCAACTCGCGGCGCACATGCGCCAACTCTGAAGGAATAGCCCATGCCCAACCTTACCCTGCGCCCTGTCACTGCCCAAGATCACGCGGCCTGGCACGCCCTGTGGCAGGCCTACTTGCACTTCTACGAGACCGAGCTGGCCGATGCCGTCAGCCTGAGCACCTGGCAACGCCTGCTCGACCCCAGCGAGCCAACCCATTCGACACTGGCCTGGGTCGATGGCAAGGCGGTGGGGATGGTCAACTTCATCTACCATCGTTCCAACTGGAGCATCGAGAATTCCTGCTACCTGCAGGACCTGTATGTGGACAGCACGCAACGTGGCCTGGGCATTGGTCGACAGTTGATCGAGCACGTCTACACCACTGCCAAGGCCGACAACTGCATCAAGGTGCACTGGCTGACCCACGAAACCAACGCCACCGCCATCAGCCTGTACCAGCAGGTTGCCGAGCGCTCGGGCTTCATCCAATTCCGCAAAGGCTTGTAGGCCGCACATGACAGACGCATTGAACTGGAAACCCGCCGCAACCCCCAAGGCCGAGCCCATTGAAGGCCGCTTCATCCGCCTGGAGAAACTCGATCCAGGGCGCCATGGCGAAGACCTCTGGGAAGTGCTGCAGGGTCCGGCCTCCGATCCGGTGCTGTGGGACTACCTGCCGTACGGCCCGTTCGCCGAACGTGCCGCCTTTGACCGCTGGCTGGAAGGCAACGCTGCTGGCCGCGACCCGCTTTTCTACACCGTCATCGACCGCGCCAGCGGCCAGGCCCAAGGCATCCTCAGCCTGATGTCGATCGTGCCTGACCACGGTCGGATCGAGATCGGCCACATTGCCTTCGGTGCCGCCATGCAGCGTACGCCCAAGGGTACCGAGGCGGTGTACCTGCTGGGCAAGCTGGGCTTCGCGCTGGGTAATCGACGGCTGGAGTGGAAGTGCAATAACGCCAATGCCCGCTCCAAACGTGCGGCAGAGCGATTCGGCTTCGTCTACGAAGGGGTGTTCCGCAAGCACTTGGTGGTAAAAGACCATAACCGCGATACGGCGTGGTATTCGATTACCGATGATGAATGGCCGGCGGTAGCTGCCGGGTTTGAGCGGTGGTTGAGTGAAGAGAACCAGCAGCCGGGTGGCCAGGTGGAAAGCCTTGAGGTGTGCCGCCGAGGTTGAACGGTGTGCAGAATCAGCTGGCCTCTTCGCGGGTGAACCGCCCCTACAGGGATGCGCGTTGCAAGGTGCGGGTCTACCCGCGCAGAGGCTAGTGATTCCGGCACAAAAAAAGGGGAGCATCCGCTCCCCAGAGGTTAACCACTTGTAGATGAGGGCTTAAATCAGCCCTCGATCTCGATCAGGATCTCACCCGGCGTCACGCGATCACCCTTGGCCACATGGATGGCCACAACCTTACCGGCGATGGCCGCCTGCACTTCGGTTTCCATCTTCATGGCTTCGGTGATCAAGACCGCCTGGCCGGCCTTGACCATGTCACCTTCCTTGACCAGCACATCAACGATGTTCCCCGGCATGGTGGTGCTTACGTGGCCAGGGTCGGTCGCTTGCTTGCGCTTGCTGCCGCCACCGCTGACGAACTCGTTGAGTGGCTCGAAGACCACTTCCTCCGGCATGCCGTCGATCGACAGATAGAAGTGACGCTTGCCTTCGGCCTTCACGCCCACACCGGTGATGTCGACGCGGTAGGTTTCGCCGTGTACGTCGATGACGAACTCGGTCGGCACGCCTTCACCGCCTGGGGCAGCCACGGCACCGGCTTCCGGAATCGGCAGCAGAACTTCAGGCGTCAAGGTGCCAGCTTCGCGTTCTTCGAGGAACTTGCGGCCAATGTCCGGGAACATGGCGAAGGTCAGCACGTCTTCTTCGCAACGGGCCAGGGCACCGATGTCGCTACGCAACTTGGCCATTTCCGGCTTCAACAGGTCAGCCGGGCGCACATCGATCACTTCTTCGCTGCCGATAGCCTGGCGACGCAGTTGCTCGTTGACCACACCCGGGGCCTTGCCATAGCCACCTTGCAGGTACAGCTTCACCTCATTGGTGATGGTCTTGTAGCGCTCACCCGCCAGCACGTTGAAGAAGGCCTGGGTGCCGACGATCTGCGAGGTCGGGGTGACCAGCGGTGGGAAGCCGAGGTCCTCACGCACACGCGGGATTTCGGCCAGCACTTCGTTCATGCGGTTGAGGGCGCCCTGCTCCTTGAGCTGGTTGGCCAAGTTGGAAATCATGCCGCCCGGTACCTGGTTCACCTGCACCCGGGTGTCCACCGCGGTGAACTCGCTTTCGAACTGGTGGTACTTCTTGCGCACGGCGTAGAAGTACAAGCCGATCTCCTGCAGAAGCTCCAGGTCCAGGCCGGTGTCGAACTCGCTGCCCTTGAGCGCAGCAACCATCGACTCGGTACCCGGATGGCTGGTGCCCCAGGCGAAGCTGGAGATGGCGGTATCGATGTGGTCCGCGCCATTTTCCACAGCTTTGAGCTGGCACATGGCAGCCAGGCCGGCGGTATCGTGAGAGTGGATGAACACCGGCAGCGACTGTTCAGCCTTCAGCGCCTTGACCAGCTCGCCAGTGGCGAACGGGGTCAACAGGCCAGCCATGTCCTTGATCGCCACCGAGTCGCAACCCATGGCTTCCATCTGCTTGGCCTGGTTCACGAAGGCTTCGATGGTGTGTACCGGGCTGGTGGTGTAAGCGATAGTGCCCTGGGCGTGCTTGCCGGCGGCCTTGACCGCTTCGATGGCCACGCGCAGGTTACGCACGTCGTTCATGGCGTCGAAAATGCGGAACACATCGATACCGTTGACCGCCGCCTTGGCGACGAAGGCCTTGACCACGTCGTCGCTGTAGTGGCGGTAGCCCAACAGGTTCTGGCCGCGCAGCAGCATTTGCAGGCGGGTGTTTGGCAGCGCAGCGCGCAGCTTGCGCAGGCGCTCCCACGGGTCTTCCTTGAGGAAGCGCACGCAGGCGTCGAAGGTGGCACCACCCCAGACTTCCAGCGACCAGTAGCCAACCTTGTCGAGCTTGTCGCAGATCGGCAGCATGTCTTCGGTACGCATGCGGGTAGCCAGCAGTGACTGGTGAGCGTCGCGCAGGATCGTGTCGGTTACGTGAATTTTCTTGGACATTATGGGGTTCCTCACAGGCCTGCGTGGGCGGCGATGGCGGCGGCGATGGCCAGGGCCAGCTCTTCGGGTTTGCGCTTGATCGAGTAGTTGGTCAATTCAGGGTGGCTTTCGACAAAGCTGGTATTGAACTGGCCGCTACGGAATTCCGGATTGCGCAGGATTTCCTGGTAGTACGCGGCGGTGGTCTTCACCCCTTGCACGCGCATGTCGTCCAGGGCCCGCAGGCCGCGGTCCATGGCTTCTTCCCAGGTCAACGCCCACACCACCAGTTTCAGGCACATGGAGTCGTAGAACGGTGGAATGGTATAGCCGGTGTAGATCGCCGTGTCGGTGCGCACGCCCGGGCCGCCGGGGGCGTAGTAACGGGTGATCTTGCCGAAGCTGGGCAGGAAGTTGTTTTTCGGATCTTCAGCATTGATACGGAACTGCAAGGCGTAGCCGCGGTGCTGAATGTCTTCCTGCTTGACCGACAGTGGCAGCCCCGAGGCGATGCGGATCTGCTCACGCACGATGTCGATACCGGTGATTTCCTCGGTAATGGTGTGTTCCACCTGCACCCGCGTGTTCATTTCCATGAAGTACACTTCGCCATCGGCGAGCAGGAACTCCACGGTACCAGCGTTCTCGTAATTCACCGCTTTGGCCGCACGCACCGCCAGGTCGCCGATGTAGGCGCGCTGCTCAGGAGTGAGCTGTGGGCTCGGGGCAATTTCGATGAGCTTCTGGTTACGACGCTGGATAGAGCAGTCGCGCTCGAACAGGTGCACTACGTTACCGAAGCTGTCACCGAGAATTTGCGCCTCGATGTGCTTCGGGTTGACGATGCATTTCTCCAGGAACACTTCGGCCGAACCGAATGCCTTGGTCGCCTCGGAAATGACCCGTGGGAAGTTCTGTTCCAGTTCTTCGCGGCTATTGCAACGGCGAATACCACGGCCGCCACCACCGGAGGTAGCCTTGAGCATCACCGGATAACCGATGCGGTCACCTTCGCTCAGGGCTTCATGAATATCGGCAACGTTGCCTTCGGTGCCCGGGGTTACCGGCACACCGGCGGCGATCATGGTGCGGCGCGCTTCGGTCTTGTCGCCCATACGGCGAATCACGTCGGCGGCCGGGCCAATGAACTTGATCCCGCGCTCGGCGCAAATTTCTGCCAGTTCGGCGTTTTCCGAAAGGAAACCATAGCCCGGGTGCAGGGCATCACAGCCGGTTTCCACAGCCAGGTTCACCAGCTTGCGCGGGTTCAGGTAACCGGCCAGCGGCTCGGCACCGATGCTGTGTGCTTCGTCAGCGCGCTTGACGTGCAGGGCATGCCGGTCGGCGTCGGAAAAGATCGCTACCGAGCGAATGCCCATCTCGGCGCAAGCACGCACGATCCGAACTGCGATTTCACCTCGGTTGGCGATCAGGATTTTTTTTATCACTGGAGTCTTCCCAAAGCCGTAGGAACAGTCGAGCCGGTTCTACCGGTCGGCGCGTGACCAGACGATGCTGGCCAGTCGCGTATTCACCCTAGCGCTGTAGGTCGATAAACAAAAATCAATATTTGTTAGAGGCTGTATTAGCAAAAGCTTATAGTTGGGTAACAAGGTGTTGCCGAAGAGCTGATTAAAATGCGTAAGTCCTTGATGCGTATGACATTGCGTCAACTCCAGATCTTCAACGAGGTGTGTGATTTGCGGTCGTACAGCCGTGCTGCGGAGGAGATGGCGCTGACGCAACCCGCCGTTAGTCTACAGATCCGTCAGCTTGAAGAGCTGATCGGCCAGCCATTGTTCGAGTACGTGGGCAAGAAGCTCTACCTGACCGAGGCGGCCGAAGCCCTGCAGCGCGCCAGCCACGATATCTTCGGGCGCCTGGAGAGCCTGGACATGCAGCTGTCGGACATGCAGGGCTCACTGCAGGGTCAGTTGAAACTGGCGATCGAGTCCAGTGCCAAGTACTTCGTGCCACACCTGTTCGCCGCCTTCAAGCAGCGTCACCCGGAAGTCAACCTGACCCTGACGGTAGTCAACCGTGCCCAAGCCATCCGCCGCCTTTCCGATAACCGCGACGACCTGATCATCATGTCGATGGTGCCGCAAGACATGGGCCTGGAGTTTCTGCCGTTCCTCAACAACCCGATCGTTGCGGTTGCGCCGCCACAGCACCCGCTGTGCAAGCTGGACCAGTTACGCATGCAGGACCTGGAGCCTCATACGCTGCTGGTCCGCGAGCAAGGTTCGGGAACACGCAAGGCGTGCGAAGAGTACTTCAAGGACAAGCGTGTGCATTTCGCCCAAACGCTTGAAGTAGCCTCGGCCGATGCCCAGCGCGAATGCGTGATCGCCGGGCTGGGGATCGCCCTGTTGACCCGTCACGCAGTCAACCTGGAATTGGCTACCGGGATGCTGAAGGAATTACCGGTCGAGGAGCTACCGCTGTACCGTAGCTGGTGCGTGGTGCAGGCCAAGGCCAAGCGGCAGTCGCCGGTGGCCTTGGCGTTTCTTGCATTCATCCGCGGTGAACGTGCGTTGATCAGCGCGCTTGTTGAACGTTTTTCGGGGAAACTGCCGCCGACGACTGCCATACCGTGAGTGCTTGCAGCTCGGGGTAGTCCGCCAGCTCGCGGAGCAGTTGACGTTGGTCGCAATAGCTCTCGATCGCGCGGCGGTATTCCATACGACGCTGATCTTTTTCCTGCTGCTTGCGAGCCTTGGCGTTGGGTTGGTACGTACCGTCGAAGTCACGAGCCATTGCCTGTCTCCCAGATAGTATGCGGGAGTTTCAGACTGGCCTTGATGGTTTACCGTTTGGCGGTGGAATGGTGACAGAATCGTGAATTTTCACTGCCTGTACCGGCCTCTTCGCGGGCTTGCCCGCTCCCACTGGAATTGCACCGATTTATAGAGGTGCACAGTACCTGTGGGAGCGGGCAAGCCCGCGAAGAGGCCAGTGCAGGTTGAATTCAGTCGTCGGTAGCCTTGATCGACTTGGGCGACAGACGCAAGCTGCGCAGGCTGCGTTTCACGCTCTTCAGGTGGTTGACCAGGCTAGGCCCGCGCGCCATGGCAACGCCCATGGCCAGCACGTCGATCACCACCAGGTGGGCAATACGCGAGGTCAGTGGGGTGTAGATCTCGGTGTCTTCATGCACGTCGATCGCCAGGTTGACCGTCGATAGCTCGGCCAGCGGCGTCTGGCTGGGGCACAGGGTAATCAGGTTGGCGCCGCTCTCACGGACCAGGTTGGCAGTGATCAGCAGGTCCTTGGAACGGCCCGATTGGGAGATACACACCGCCACATCTCCCGGTTTCAGGGTAACCGCCGACATCGCTTGCATGTGGGGGTCGGAATACGCTGCCGCGCTGAGCAGCAGGCGGAAGAACTTGTGCTGGGCATCGGCCGCAACGGCACCGGATGCGCCAAAGCCATAAAACTCTACCCGCTGCGCCTGGGCCATGGCGCTCACGGCTTGTTGCAGTGCCTGCGGATCAAGGTGCTCGCGCACTTCCATCAGGGTGTGCAGGGTAGTGTCGAAGATCTTCAGACTGTAGTCGGCGACCGAATCGTCTTCGTGGATAGCGAACTGACCGAAGCTGGCCCCGGCAGCCAGGCTTTGCGCCAGCTTCAGCTTCAGGTCCTGGAAGCCCGAGCAGCCTATGGCCCGGCAGAAACGCACGATGGTCGGCTCACTGATACCCACGCTGTGCGCCAAATCGGCCATGGAGCTGTGCATGACGGCAGCCGGGTCGAGCAGCACGTGGTCGGCCACTTTCAGTTCCGATTTGCGCAGCAGGTGGCGCGATTGGGCGATATGTTGCAACAGATTCACAGGCTGGACTCGGTTATGATCGGCGTGCCGGGTTGTAGCTTTCTTGTAGTTATACTACATGGACGCCAACCCGCCCAGTTAAACGAACGTGGAGAGTGGTGGTTTGACTATTCCTTGCGACATTCTGGTCTTCGGCGGCACCGGTGATCTGGCCCTGCACAAATTACTTCCGGCGCTCTACCACCTGTTTCGCGAGGCCCGTCTGAACCCTGCCGTGCGGGTCATCGCACTGGCCAGACGCAACCTGCCACGCATCGACTATCTCAAGCTCGCCGAACGCCATTGTCGGGCGCAGATTGCCCGCAGCGACTTCGACGAAGAGGTATGGCAGCGGTTTTCCGCACGGGTCGACTACTTCCCGATGGATGCTTCACAGAGCGCCGATTTTGGCCGCCTGGCACGCTACCTGGGTGAACCCGGCGGGCTGACGCGCATCTTCTACCTGGCCACCGCCCCCAACCTGTTCGTGCCAATTGCCAACCACCTGCGCATTGCCGGGCTGGCCGACACCGAAGCGCGCATCGTGCTGGAAAAACCGATCGGCCATTCCCTGGAATCCGCCACTGCCATCAATGAAGCCATTGGCACGGTGTTCGAAGAAAGACAGGTGTTCCGCATCGACCACTACCTGGGCAAGGAAACCGTGCAGAACCTGATGGCCCTGCGTTTTGCCAATGCCCTGCTGGAGCCGGTGTGGCGCAACAACCAGGTCGACCATGTCCAGATCAGCGTTTGCGAGACACTGGGCGTAGAAAACCGCGGTGCCTACTACGATCGCGCCGGAGCTATTCGCGACATGCTGCAGAACCACCTGCTGCAACTGCTTTGCCTGGTGGCCATGGAGCCACCCGCGCAGTTCGAGGCAGAAGCGGTACGCGACGAAAAGGTGAAAATCCTGCGCGCCCTCAAGCCGATCACCGGCCAGGATGTACAGGACAAGACGGTACGCGGCCAATATGGTGCCGGGCGTATCGGCGGCCAGGAAGTGCCGGCCTACTACTTTGAAAAGGACGTCGACAACGACAGCGATACCGAAACTTTCGTGGCCATCGAGGCGCACATCGAGAACTGGCGCTGGGCGGGCGTGCCTTTCTATCTGCGCACCGGCAAACGCATGGCGCGGCGCGCTTCGCAGATCGTCATCCAGTTCAAGCCAGTGCCTCACGAACTGTTCAGCGGCGGCCAGGTCAACCAGTTACTGATACAGCTGCAACCGGACGAACGCATCAGCCTGCGCATGATGACCAAGAGTCCAGGCAAAGGCATGCGCCTGGAACCCGTGGACCTGGACCTTAATCTGGCCCAGGTGTTCAGCCAGACTCGCCGCTGGGAAGCCTACGAGCGTCTGCTGCTGGATGTGCTCGAAGGTGATTCGACGCTGTTCATGCGCCGCGATGAAGTGGAAGCAGCCTGGGCCTGGGTAGATCCAATCATCAAGGGCTGTGAAGAGCACTTCCAGGCGCCCCGCCCCTACCCGGCTGGCAGTTTCGGGCCCGAGCAAGCCAACAGCCTGCTCGCCAGGCATGGCAGGCACTGGCATGGCTGAATGACCTGCGCGATGGCGCGACCTTTAATCTGAAACAGCAGCAGATGAAATTCGAAGGTGCGAAATCCATAACGTGAAGGCCTCCGACTAACGATGCCTCAGCCAGCTTGCGCAGGCCGAGACCTGGCCCCGGACCGATCAGCGGGATGCCGCCAGGTGAATATTCATACAGTAGATATTTGCCCCTTACCCGGCATCGCCCTAGAATGGCCCGATGCGCACAGACGACCTCTCTCTCCTGCTGAATTCCCTCAACGATGCCCAACGCCAGGCCGTAGCGGCCACGCTCGGGCGTCAACTGGTGCTTGCCGGCGCCGGTTCCGGTAAAACCCGCGTGCTGGTACACCGCATCGCCTGGCTGATCCAGGTCGAGCAGGCGTCGCCGCACTCGATCCTGTCGGTGACGTTCACCAACAAGGCCGCAGCAGAAATGCGCCAGCGGATCGAGCAACTGTTGGGCATCAACCCGGCAGGCATGTGGGTCGGCACCTTCCACGGCCTGGCCCATCGCCTGTTGCGGGCCCACTGGCAGGAAGCGCGGCTGGTGCAGAACTTCCAGATCCTCGACAGCGACGACCAGCAGCGCCTGATCAAGCGGGTCATGCGCGAGTTGGGCCTGGACGAGCAGAAGTGGCCGGCACGCCAGGCCCAGTGGTTCATCAACGGGCAGAAAGACGAAGGCCTGCGCCCGCAGCATATCCAGGCGGGGGGCGACCTGTTCCTGGCGACCATGCGCGAGGTCTATACGGCCTACGAGCAGGCGTGCGAGCGCGCCGGTGTCATCGATTTCTCCGAGCTGCTGCTTCGTGCCCTGGACCTGTGGCGTGACCACCCGGGCCTGCTGGAGCACTATCAACGACGCTTCCGCCACGTGCTGGTGGACGAGTTCCAGGATACCAACGCCGTGCAGTACGCCTGGTTGCGCCTGCTGGCACGCGGTGGCGACAGCCTGATGGCGGTAGGCGATGACGACCAGTCGATCTACGGCTGGCGCGGCGCCAAGATCGAAAACATTCACCAGTACACCGCCGACTTCCCCGACGCCGAAATGATCCGCCTGGAGCAGAACTACCGCTCCACCGGCGGCATCCTCAAGGCGGCCAACGCGCTGATCGCCAACAACAGCGGGCGCTTGGGCAAGGAACTGTGGACCGACATGGGCGAAGGCGAACCACTGACCCTGTACGCGGCCTACAACGAGCACGACGAAGCGCGCTATGTCGTGGAAACCATCGAGAGCCTGGTCAAGCAGGGCAATGCGCGCAACGAGATTGCCATCCTGTACCGCTCCAACGCCCAGTCGCGCGTGCTGGAAGAGGCCCTGCTGCGCGAGCGCATCCCCTACCGCATCTATGGCGGCCAGCGCTTCTTCGAGCGCGCCGAAATCAAGAATGCCATGGCTTACCTGCGCCTGATCGAAGGGCGTGGCAACGATGCCGCTCTGGAACGGGTGATCAACGTGCCGCCGCGGGGTATTGGCGAAAAGACCGTCGAAGCCATCCGTGAGCACGCCCGTCACAGCCAGCTGTCCATGTGGGAGGCCATGTGCCAGCTGCTCGCCGCCAAGGCCCTGAAGGGCCGCGCCGCCAGTGCCCTGGGGGCCTTTATCGAGCTGATCGAGGGGCTGGCCGCCAAGGTTGTGGACATGCCGCTGCATACCATGACCCAGACCACCATCGAACAGTCCGGCCTGATCACCTATCACCAGGAAGAAAAAGGTGAAAAGGGCCAGGCACGCGTAGAAAACCTTGAGGAACTGGTCAGTGCGGCACGCAACTTCGAGTCCACCGACGAAGACGCCGACCTGTCCCCGCTCTCGGCCTTCCTTGGCCACGCCTCACTCGAAGCTGGCGATACTCAGGCTGACGAGCATGAAGACAGCATCCAGCTGATGACCCTGCACAGCGCCAAAGGCCTGGAGTTCCCCTATGTGTTCCTGGTGGGCATGGAAGAAGGCTTGTTCCCGCACAAGATGAGCCTGGAAGAACCCGGCCGTCTGGAAGAGGAACGACGCCTGGCCTATGTAGGCATCACCCGCGCCATGCGCCAGCTGGTCATGACCTATGCCGAAACACGCCGCCTTTATGGCAGCGAGACTTACAACAAGGTGTCGCGTTTCGTGCGTGAAATTCCGGCCGGCCTGGTTCAGGAAGTACGCCTGTCCAACAGTGTCAGCCGCCCGTTCGGCGGGGCCAAGACGGCCACCAACAGCAACCTGTTCGCCAATGCCAGCATTCCGCAGACCGCGTTCAACCTTGGCCAGCGTGTGCAGCATGCAGTATTCGGCGAAGGCGTGATCCTAAACTTCGAGGGTTCTGGCGCTCAGGCGCGGGTGCAGGTGAATTTTGCCGAAGGTAGCAAATGGCTGATGCTGGGGTATGCCAAGCTCGAGGCTGTCTAAAGCCCACAAGGGTCGGCCTGCCAACTTTGTAACATCAGGCAAAAGCTCGAAACACTATGTCGCTGGTCATGTGCCCGGGAACCTGTGCACCATGACGCGCGTGCAATCCACAACAGGGGATATCCCACTTATGCAACGTTTTCTTAGCATCGCACTGGCGCTCTGCGTCGGCCTGACGCTGAGCCTGGACGCCAGCGCCAAGCGTTTCGGCGGCGGCAAGAGCTCGGGCTCCGCGCCTATCCACCAGACCCGCCAGGCTACGCCAACCACGCCTGCTGCCGCGCCGACCGCACCTGGCCGTGCACCGGCTGCCGCCAGCGGTGCTTCGCGCTGGTTGGGCCCACTGGCCGGCCTCGCCGCCGGTGGCCTGCTGGCTTCCATGTTCATGGGCGACGGTTTCGAAGGCTTCCAGATCATGGACTTCCTGATCGTGGCGCTCATCGCCTTCCTCGTGTTCCGCTTCATCGCCGCGCGCCGCCGCCAGCAGCAGCCACAAATGGCCATGCCAGGCCATGCGCCGATGCAGCGTGAGGCTCACGCTCAGCCTGCGCAACCGTCGATTTTCGGTGGTTCGGCCGCACCTGCTGCAGCAGCCGCACCGGTGATCAACGCCCCGGCCTGGTTCAACGAGCAGAGCTTCCTGGCGGCAGCCCGTAACCACTTCCAGTCGCTGCAGCAGCACTGGGATGCCAATGAAATGGACAAGATCAGCGAGTTCGTTACCCCGCAAATGCTTGAGTTCCTCAAGCGTGAGCGTGCTGAACTGGGTGATGGCTTCCAGTCCACCTACATCGATAACCTGGAAGTGCAACTGGACGGTGTCGATGACCGCGCCGACCGCACCGACGCGACCCTGACCTTCCGTGGCGTGTCGAAGAATTCGCGCTTCGACCAGGGCGAAGTGTTCAGCGAAAGCTGGCACATGGTTCGCGCCCAAGGCGAGAACCAGCCTTGGCTGGTAGCCGGTATCCGTCAAAACGGCTAATCGCTGCGTGCTAAACAGAGAACCCCGGGCTTGCCCGGGGTTTTTGCTTTTGCCAAAGTGGGCTACTAGGGTATAAGGCGCAGCGTTGTCATCTAGGTCAGAGGAAGTGAACCGTGGAAGAAGTGATCGAACAACTCCGTGAAGCGAATGAGCCAGTACCAGTGCCCCTGGAGCTTCCCGATGAAGACCAGCTGGTAGAGATCGAAGAACAGCTGTTCATCAATATTCCATTCGTGTTCAAAGAGTTTCTGCTGACCGTAAGTGATGTGGTTTACGGCTCCCTTGAGCCTGTTACCGTCACTGATCCGCAGTCGCACACCTACCTGCCAGATGTGGCCTCCAACGCCTGGGATGCCGGCGTACCGCGTGACCTGATTCCGCTGTGCCAGGACGGCGACAATTACTATTGCGTCGAAGAGGACGGCACCGTGGTGCTGTGGGATGCCGAAGAGGAAATTGTCGGCGAAGACAGTTGGGAATCGGTGTGGCACTGGGCGCGAGATGTTTGGCTGGAGAGCTGATCGCTAGCACCTATAGAGAAGCTCGCGATCTGAGTCAGTAACAATGACGTCTCAGCGCCTCAAGGTCTTTAAAATCGCCAGGCTTTTTGCGCCTGGCGACATCGCTATAACCCCATCTCCTCGGGCGGGCGAGATACCTTGCCCAGGGCGTAACCCCCTCAGTGCGAGTTCTCGCGACTGTTCTCCAGCGTCTCCAGCAACGCGATCTGCATGCGCGTGTGCACGCGGATAAACCAGCGCCACAACAACGCCACCACCACCGCAGCTACCACGGCAATCACCAGCAGCAATTCGCTGGTGGGCAGAATGCTGGCGGACAATGCCGACAACAGCAGGAAAATCACCAGCAGCGACAACAGCGGGATCACTTCGGCGATCACACGGCGCACGCGCTGGGTATGTCGCCCGGCCATTTCCGGCTTCACGCCCATCTCTGCCAGCAGCATCGAGAGTGCCTTTAGCTTGCGGTACGCGGCGATCAGGAATGGCAGTGACAGCAACAAAGCAGCCCCCCATATGACGGCCTTCTGCTGGCTGACATCGCTGACCCACTCACTGAGCCAATTGCCGATACGCCCTGCAAAGTAGCCGCCACTGAAGAAGATGGCGATCACCAGCGCCAGGTTCACCCCAACCTGCAACAGGATACGCCGGATCATCGCCGCCAGCATGGCACTCTCGCCCTGCGGCTGGATGTTGCGTAACCACTCGCCATACAACGACAACACGCGTGCGAGGCGGGCGGGCACCACATTGCCCAGTTTCTGCGACAACGGGTCAGCCGCGCGGATCAGATAGGGTGTCAGCAACGTGGTGATTGCCGATACCGCCACCGCCACCGGGTAAAGGAAGTCGCTGGTCACCTGCAGGGTCATGCCCAGCGCGGCAATGATGAAGGAGAACTCGCCGATCTGCGAAAGCCCCATTCCCACACGCAAAGACGTACGCCCGTCATTGCCGGCAATGAACGCCCCCATGCCGCAAGACAGCATTTTGCCCAGCACCACCGCCAGGGTGATGACAACGATAGGCCAGGCATAGTCGATCAGTACCTGAGGGTCGATCATCAGGCCGATGGCGACAAAGAAGATGGCACTGAACAGGTCGCGTACAGGCTCGATCAGGCGTTCGATCTTCAGCAACTGGCGTGATTCGGCCATGATCGCGCCAATCAGGAAAGCGCCTAGCACCATGCTGTACTCCAGCTTCACAACCAGCAGGCAGAAGCCGAAACACAGGCCCAGAACAGTGATCAGCAACATTTCGTTGCTTTCGAACTTGGCGACATAGGCCAGTAACCGCGGTACCAGCAAAATACCGATGACCAAGGCGACGATCATGAACAGCGACAGCTTGCCGACAGTGGAGAACACTTCGCCCGAGCTGACCGTGCCGCTGACCGCGATGCCCGACAGCAGGGCAATGATACCGATACCCAGAATGTCCTCGACGATCAGCACGCCGAAGATCAGCTGGGCAAAGCGCTCGTTCTTCATCTTCAAGTCGTTGAGCGCCTTGACGATGATGGTGGTGGAGGAAATGGCCAGGATGGCGCCCAGGAACAGTGAATCCATGGTGCTCCAGCCAAACCAGCGGCCAATCTCGAAACCGATCCAGATCATCAGGACGATTTCCAGGAACGCTGCGATGAACGCCGTGGCACCGACCTTGAACAGCTTGCGCAAGCTGAACTCGAGCCCCAGGCAGAACATCAGGAAGATCACCCCCAGTTCGGCGAGGGTCTTGATGGTGTCTTCGTCATGAATCAGGCCGAACGGCGGAGTGTGCGGGCCAATGATGAAGCCGGCGACAATGTAGCCCAGCACCACCGGCTGCTTGAAACGGTGAAAAAGAATGGTGACCACGCCAGCGACCAGCATGATGACTGCCAGGTCCTGGATGAAGCTGATGGCATGCATGGCGTGATACTCCTTTTCTCGTCTTGTGAATGCCTGGGCAGACCGCTCCTCTGCCGAGGCAAACCTGAGCGAGCAGCAAGTACATACTGTATTGAATCCGGGAACACCCATGTTGCATGGGCGTACTCAGGTTAACATCGCACTCCGCCGCAAAAAGCCAGTGCAATATGCAGAAACAGATCGGCTGGAAAAGCGCCGCTGATGGCATGATCAGCGTGACGATGATGCGCCAACCAACGTCCCGTATCAGCAAGGCACATTCAAAAGAGGGGAACAGCAGTGTCAGCAGATAACGCCCTCCATTCGCCCGATTCAGCGCAACCTCACCGTGAGCACACTATGGAACCTGGAAACGCCCAGCTGAGCATGACCGTCCTGATGACCCCGGACATGGCCAACTTTTCTGGCAACGTACATGGCGGCACCCTGCTCAAGTACCTCGACGAAGTGGCTTATGCATGCGCCAGCCGTTATGCCGGCAGTTATGTGGTGACCCTGTCGGTCGACCAGGTGATCTTCCGTGAACCCGTGCACGTGGGTGAACTGGTGACTTTCCTGGCGTCGGTCAACTACACCGGCAACACTTCGATGGAGGTTGGCATCAAAGTGGTGACCGAGAACATTCGCGAGCGCTCGGTGCGCCATTCCAACAGCTGCTTCTTCACCATGGTCGCGGTCGACGACAACCGCCGCCCGGTGCCGGTGCCACCACGCCAGCCGCACAGCAGCGAAGAAAAGCGCCGCTTCCTGCAAGGCCAGCAGCGCCGGCAGATCCGCCAGGAACTGGAAAAGCGCTATCAGGACTTGAAAACCGACGCCATTTAAAGCGCCAGTAACTGCGCTTCGAAGCGCACCCGTGGGTGCGCAATGCGGTCCTGGGCCCGTACCAACTGCAATTCGTAGCTGGCGCAGGCCTGGGTTTCCAGCAGCACTTCATGCACTGCCGCAGCCGTGAATTCGAATGCCTGCACCCAGCTGTCGCCGAGCAGCACACGCGCCAGGAACAAGCCTGAGGTCAGGTCACCCACCCCCACCGGCTGACGCGGAAACGCCAGCAGTGGGCGGCGCAAGTGCCAGCTGTGCTCGGCGGTCACCAGCAACATTTCGAACTGTTCTTCGGCCCGCCCGGGGTACGCCAGGTGCTTGACCAGTACAACCTGCGGCCCACGCTGCAGCAGACTGCGCGCCATGTTCACGCAATCCTCCAGCGACTGGGCGCGGCGCCCACAGAAGCTGTCCAGCTCCAACTGGTTGGGGCACAGGATGTCCGCTGTGGCTGCAGCCTCGTCAAGCAGAAACTCACTGACTTCGGGCGGCACAATGCAGCCCTTTTCCGGGTGCCCCATGACCGGGTCGCACAGGTATAACGCTTTTGGGTTTACCGCCTTGATCCGCTCGACGCCGGCCAGGATCGCTCGCCCTTGTTCAGCACTGCCCAGGTAGCCGGAAAGCACTGCATCACAGTGGCCCAGCTCGCCGATATTGGAAATGCCTTCCACCAACGCAGGAATTTGCGCTGGGGCAAGCACTTCACCCGCCCACTGGCCATACTGTGTGTGATTGGAGAACTGCACGGTATTGAGTGGCCAGGCATTGACCCCGATACGCTGCATGGGGAATACCGCGGCGCTGTTGCCGGCGTGGCCGAACACCACGTGGGACTGAATGGCGAGCAGGTGCGGGGTACGTTTCATGCGGGAGGTTTCCAAAGCTGTTTCTAGGATTGTGCGCAGCGCAGTATGAACTCGATTGCTACCTGTACGACAGGCCAGGAACGCAGTTAAGCTGGATCTACCTGTTTGGAGCATATGCAAATGTTGACCCTGGAGAACCTCTTCGTCCTGATGCTGGTAGCCACGGCAGGCGCCTGGTTGTGGCACAACCATGGGTTGCGTGAAAAGGCCCTGGAACGGGTCAAACAGCATTGCGCCAAACTCGACCTGGAGTTGCTTGACGATGCCGTAGCGCTCAAGCGCATCGCCTTTGTCCGGGATGCCAATGGCCGCAAGCGCCTGGCACGCGTCTATGCCTTCGAATTCACCGTCACGGGTGAGCAACGTCACCCCGGCACCGCGACCCAGTTCGGCGCCCACAGTGTGCAGATCGAGCTGGCGCCCTACCCGTTCGAAATCAAGACCCCACCGCGCGCCGACAACGTCATAGAGATGCAGCAATGGCGCCAGGAGCATAACCGCTGGCGCAACTGATCAACTGACGCGACATTCATTCAACCCGGCTTGCAATGCGGGTTGCGGTTGCGGCTGATCGAAAATCAGCTCGATACGCGTGTCCTTCCGCCAGTCGCTGAGCTGCCAAGCGGGCATATCCCCATTCAGCCCATTGAATGACCACCAGCCCTCCATGCTGTGGATAACTCCCTTGGCCCGTCGCCATGGCCAAGCACACAAGAAAGCCTTTAGCCGCTGTGGATAAAACTGTTGGCCGGGGTGCCACCGCCAGCCAATACTCCAACCACCCTCTCCCTGCTGGGCAAGGCAAATCGGTTGACTCGGGTCAGCCCACAGTGCTGCTGGATCGATTCCAGGATTGTCGACAATCCTGTTTTTCAAGAATTGGCTGTCAACAATCTGTGGAGATACCGTCGGGAGGCCGGACAAAGGCAACTGCCCCTGCACGGTCCACATGATATTTTTTTCTTTAAATTTATTACTTATCAACAACTTATGGATTTCATCCACAGCCTCTGACTTATTGAAAACCACGCTTTCAGAGGCGTTGAGAGCCTGCTGTTGAGCCTCTGGAAGAGGCTCGTTTCGAGCCATGGCCTGGGCATCCACAACCATCAGGAGTGGCTGAATTGTCAGCACTCCAACCCAAGGCGCTTGTTGCAGCTGAGCCAGCAGCTGCACGGGATGGCCCAGGCCGGAAGGTTCGATAAACAGCCGGTCAGGCCGCGATTTGCGCAGCAGTCGTCCCAGGCCCACCTGGAACGGCATGCCGTTGACGCAGCACAGGCAGCCGCCTGCGACCTCGCCGATGGCGATGCCGTCTTCGTCACGGCTGAGTAAGGCTGCATCCAGGCCGACAAGGCCGAACTCGTTGATCAATACCGCCCAGCGCTCGTTGGCTGGGCGCTGAGCCAGCAAGTGACGGATCAGCGTGGTCTTGCCAGCACCCAGCGGGCCGGCAATTACATGGGTGGGAATGTTCTGCAGCATGGGATGGTTTCAGGCAGCGGTGATGCCTCACTATGCGCCGTCAGGCCAGCCAGTCAAGGCTGAGCAGCAAACGCCCCTGCCGCGTAGAAGGGGACCGATGCACCAGGCCTGCCCCTTCGTTACCCTGCCATTTTTCGCCTTTAAGTATCGCAACCTCGGCGGCTTGAAGGTGCTGGATGTTATCCACAGGTGGCTGAGCTGTGTGTAACTCTCCACGACAGCTATCCCGCTCTTGCAACCACTCACTACCTGGGCCGACGTAAGTGGTGAGCAAGCGCAACGGTACGTTATCCACATGGAAGCGTGGGCACATCGGAGCGTTCAACACGCGCAAGCGCAAACCGATCCGTCGTGCGCCAACCAGACAGGTATAAGCCGCCACCAACCACGTCACATCAGCAACGAAAGCTTCATACCCATGCAAATCCGCCGCTTCACGCAGCAGATCTGGCAATACCGGCTTCTGTTCCTCGTCCACATCAATTACCCGCTGATCAGCCAAGGGCTGGCCAAGGCTGATCACCAATGCGGCAAAGTCCTGCAGTTGTGCCGGCAAGCGCCGCCGCCAGACGGCCAGGTTCACGCCATCCTGCAGCACTTCGGCCAGCACTTGGGGCGTCTCGCCAAACACCTGAAAGATATCCACAGGTCGGTGTGCGGGGTTCATGCTGCCGCTTCCTCATGCCATGGGCCAAATGGGTCAGGTAAACGCAGCCAGCCCATGTGACCCAAGCCCATTTCTTGATCCGTCAACAGGCACGCATCCAGGGCTGTGGATAATTTTTCGACGTCGATATTCTGCCCAATAAACACCAACTCCTGCCGGCAGTCACCGGTGTCGGCGGTCCAGTGTTTCAAGATCGCATTCGTGTTATCCACATCCTGTGGCCACTGCTCGCGTGGCACGAAGCGCCACCAGCGGCCAGCCAGACCATGGCGCATCATGCCGCCCGCTTGCGACCAGCTGCCAGCTTCCTGATATTTGCTGGCCAACCAGAAAAACCCTTTGGAACGCAGCAGCCTGCCGTTTTCCCAGTCCTTGTGGATAAAGTCGTAAAAGCGCTGTGGATGAAGCGGGCGTCGGGCCTGCCAGGTCATGGCCGCGATTCCGTACTCTTCGGTTTCTGGTACATGTTCACCGCGCAGCTCCTGCAACCAGCCTGGTGCCTGGGCCGCTTGATCGAAGTCGAACAGCCCGGTGTTGAGGATACGTGCCAGCGGCACTTGGCCCATGACCATGGGTACGATCTGCGCCCGGGCATTGAGGCTGCGCAAAATGGCGATGAGTTCTTCACGCTCATGTTGGCTGATCAGGTCGATCTTGCTCAGCAGCAGTACATCTGCGAACTCGACCTGTTCGATCAGCAAATCACTGATCGACCGCTCGTCTTCTTCGCCCAATGTTTCACCACGGCTGGCCAGGCTGTCTGCTGCTTGATAGTCGCGCAGGAAGTTCAAGCCGTCGACCACGGTGACCATGGTGTCCAGTCGCGCCATATCGGACAGACTGCGACCCAGCTCGTCACGGAAAGTGAAGGTCTCAGCCACTGGCAGCGGCTCAGAGATACCGGTGGATTCGATCAACAAATAGTCGAAACGTCCCTCTTCGGCCAGCCGTGCAACCTCCTCAAGCAGGTCTTCGCGCAACGTGCAGCAAATGCAGCCGTTGCTCATCTCGATCAGTTTCTCCTCAGCGCGGTTGAGGCTGACATTGCGCTGCACCTCACTGGCATCGATGTTGATTTCACTCATATCGTTGACGATTACCGCCACCCGCAGGTTGTCGCGGTTGCGCAGCACATGGTTGAGCAGCGTGCTCTTGCCGGCGCCCAAGAAGCCGGACAGCACGGTGACGGGAAGACGATTGGACATGGCGAACCCCTTCAGGCAGACGCATTCGAAACGATGCATTGCATAATGTTATAAAGTAACAATACAATTTCGCCAAGTGGTTCTCGACGGACGAGTGCTCACAGGGGATGAAAAATGAATCTGCCACGCGTCATGGCATTGCTGGTGCTCACCATGCCTGCCTCGCTGTTGGCCATGCCGCAAAACAGTGCATTGGCCCTTTGTACGCGAAGCGCGACGCTGCTCGCTTGCCAGGACGGCAAAGGTAACTACTACAGCGTGCGCACCGAAGGCAGCACGTTCTACCTTCGCGGCTATGACTTCAGCAGCCGCCGACTATGGGCACAAACCAACAGCCGCTATGGCACGCTGACTTTTTTTACCGGCCTGGCCAGCAATGGTGAGGCCTGGGTGGGTTACAGCCGCCGAGTAGGCTGGACCACCTTGAACCGCGTATCGAGTTCCAGCGGGGAGCGCTTCAAGCTGCATTGCAGCTTGATCGAGGGCTGCCGTTGATGCCTTCTTTTGTTTTGAAGGCTTTGCCTCTACTGCCGCCTATTCGCACATCAGCTTCGAGCGCTTGCTGAAAATGCCTGCCTTGATCAGCCTTTCTCAGGCCGAAAAGCTATGCGGTAACCGCGTCGAGGCTAGGATTGAAAATGAAATGTTCCACGTGGAACTATTCGTTTCCCTACCGACTTCTGGAACTGGCCATGCTCGGCTGCTCGAACGGCAACAGAGGCTGCATGCCCACGACGCGGTTGCCACCAGCCAGTGGCAATGGGATTTCAGCTGCGCGGTTTGACCGTACCGCAGTCATTGCCTAGCCACACCGCACGCGTGTTCATGCTGCCTTGCTGCTGCACACCCGAAGCGTTGAACGTGCCACTGACCTGGGTGGTGAATTCCCGATCACTGAGAAATGTAGCCTGGCCACTACCCTGTGCCTTCGGGCAGCTGAACTGAAATTTCCACACGTTACCGGTACGGTCGGTAATCTTCTGAGTGCAGCCCGATTTCGGGTCCTGCAGCGGAATATCATTCGTTGCCACCTGTTCTGGTGTCAGGCACGAACGCACACCCTTGCCACCTACACTGACCCCTTGTTTGGCCAACACCCCCTCCATCATTGCGCGCTGCTCTGGCGGCAGGTTCTTCAACTGGCCAAGCATGAATTCCATGTCGGGTAGCGGCTTGCCATCGACCTGCATGTTGCTGGTGGTCAGCTCCCACAACCCCGGTTGCAGCATCTGGGCTTGCACCAGCGGACTGCTCATGCCTAGGGCCAACGCCAACAGTGGCAGACGAATCTTCATGGACGAACGCTCCTGGAAAAAAACCGGTCAAACGGGCCGGACTGAGCCTTAGACGCCAAATCCGCCTGCGGGTTGCAGGCGGACCGGGAACGTGTTCTGTTACCTCAAGTGTACTCGGCAAGCAGGATGCATATGGATTACCACAGCCCCTACTTCTTTGGTTACCTACTCGGCATGATCCACCTGCTGGGTATAGTCGCCGCACTGCATGCGCTGTTCACCGTGCGGACAGCTCAGGGAGCCATTGCGTGGGCGATGCCCTTGCTCTTCATCCCCTACCTCACCTTGATCCCCTACCTGATCTTCGGCGCCCGCTCGTTCTATGCCTACATCAAGGCTCGGCGTCAGGCCAACCAGGAAATGCACGTGGCCATGGCCAACCTCAACTGGCGGCCCTGGGTTGAAGAAGCCCTGACCGCCCGCGAGTCCGAAAGCTACACAGCCTTGCGGGCGATGCCCAAGCTGGGTCGCATGCCATGCCTGGCAAATAACCAGGTAAAACTGCTGATCAATGGCAAGGCCACCTTCGATGCCATCTTCGCAGCCATCGAAAAAGCCCGCGATGTGGTATTGGTGCAGTTCTTCATCATTCATGACGACACCCTCGGCAAGGCACTGCAGCAACTCTTGCTACGCAAAGCCGCCGAAGGCGTGCAGGTGTTCGTGCTGTACGACCGTGTCGGCAGCCACGCCTTGCCGGCCAGCTACAGCCAGATGCTGCGGGACGGCGGCGTGCAGATCCATGCATTCGCCACCCGTCGCGGCTGGTTCAACCGCTTCCAGGTGAACTTCCGCAACCATCGCAAGATTGTGGTGGTGGATGGCTTGCTCGGCTTCATTGGCGGTCACAACGTGGGAGACGAGTACTTGGGTAAACACCCGCAGCTTTCACCCTGGCGTGACACCCACGTACAGATCAGCGGGCCGGTACTGGCCTGCCTGCAAGAGTCGTTCGCCGAGGACTGGTATTGGGCCACGCGCCAGCTACCGCCGCTGATCCTGCCCGATACGTACCCGGACAACGGTGTGCTGTGTCAGGCCTTGGCCAGCGGCCCGGCAGACCCACAAGAAACCTGCTCGCTGTTCTTCCTTGAGGCGATTCATTCGGCCACCCGCAGGGTGTGGATCACCAGCCCCTACTTCATCCCTGACGAGGCCGTGTTCGCCGCCTTGCGGCTGGCGGTACTACGAGGAGTCGATGTGCGGGTGCTCATCCCGTCACGGCCGGACCACCGCATCGTCTACGCCGCCTCCAGCCTGTTTGCCTTCGAAGCGGTGCGCGCGGGGGTACGTATGTTCCGTTACCAACCCGGGTTTCTGCATCAGAAGGTGGTGCTGGTGGATGATGACGTCAGCGCGATTGGGAGTGCCAACCTGGACAACCGCTCGTTCCGTCTGAACTTCGAGATTACCCTGCTGACAGTCGATCGCGGCTTCGCCGACCAGGTCGAGCACATGCTCCACGAAGACTTCGAACACGCGCGGGAAATTACTGCAGAAGACACCCAAGACACCCATCGACTACAGCAATTGGGGATGCGGATTGCGCGGCTGATATCGCCGATTCTTTAGGCTGAGTACACCCGTTCAAAGCGGCCTTCTCGCGCTAAAGGCCGCTCCTGCAAAGCTGCGACACTTACGATTTCAGCGGTACAAATCTTCCCGCGTCCAAGGCAGGTCATGATGCCCATCGGCGTATGGCTTCACGGCCAATATCTGGTGCAGGTTGATCCAGCCCTTCTGAAAGGCGTAGGCACACCCGGCCAAGTACAAACGCCAGATCCGCAGGGTCTTCTCAGGCACCAGCGCTGCCGCCTTGTGCAACTGGTTCTCCAGGTTCTCGCTCCAGTGGTGCAAGGTTTTAGCGTAGTGCAGGCGCAGGCTCTCCACGTCCACCACCTCCAGCCCGGCTTCACAGATACTGGCGCTGATCATCGACAGGTGCGGCAGTTCGCCGTGGGGGAATACATAACGATCAATGAACTCACCCGCCCCGCGCCCGACCGGTCGGCCATCGACGTGCTTGGCAGTGATGCCGTGGTTCATCACCAGCCCCCCTTCCCTCACCGCCCCAAACAACTTCTGGCAATACAGCGCCAGGTTGGCATGCCCGACATGCTCAAACATACCCACGCTGACAACCTTGTCGAAGCGGCCATCCTGGGGCAGATCGCGATAATCGAGAATCTGCAGGTCAACCTTGTCGGCAAGCCCTTCCGCTTGTACACGCTTGCGGCCGAGCTTCAATTGCTCCTTGCTCAGGGTAATGCCGAACACCTTGGCGCCATATTCACGGGCAGCGAACCGCGCCAGCCCGCCCCAGCCACAGCCAACATCGAGCAGGTAGTCACCGGCATCCAGGCGCAGTTTGCGGCACAGGTGGTCGAACTTGTCCTGCTGCGCCTGGTCGAGCGTATTGTCCGGCTCACGGAAGTAGGCGCAAGAATAGGCCATGTCCTGGTCCAGCCAAAGCTGGTAGAACGCGTTGGACACGTCATAGTGGTAGGAGATGGCTTTTGCGTCGGTGCTCTTGTCATGAGATACACGTGGCGGCGGCGTTTCATCCTCATCCGCCAGCAGCGCTTCGCTCAGCTCGTCGCACACGCGGATGGCCTCACCGATATCGCCTTCCAGCTCCAGCTTGCCTTCGACGAATGCGGTGCCTAGCTGGTCCATGCTTGGGTGGGTCAACTGGCTGATCAGCTGCGGCTCCTTCACCAGAATGGTGACCTGAGGACTAGGCCCAAGATCAAACTGGTTACCGTCCCACAGCTTCAGCCTCAGCGGCAGATGCAAGCTCTGCAATGCAGGTGGAAGTTGAGCAAGCATGAAACACCCCTCCTGTCCGTAATTGGCCACGACGCCTAATATTTCGAACGTCACCGGATCAGAGTAGTTCATCTGTAGGATGTTTCCTCTAAGCAAGACCTTGGTCTAGAACCAACTGATCTTATCCACACAGCAGATTGTATACAATCACTGCGTCTCAGCTTAACCTTGTGCCCTCTCGCGCTTCTACATCCTGGAGTTGAACCCATGAAATCCTATGACGTGGTGATCATCGGCGGTGGCCCTGGCGGCTACAACGCAGCCATCCGTGCTGGCCAGTTGGGCCTGAGCGTTGCCTGCGTGGAAGGCCGCTCGACCTTGGGCGGTACCTGCCTGAACGTCGGCTGCATGCCATCCAAGGCGCTGCTGCATGCTTCGGAGCTTTACGAAGCTGCCAGCGGTGACGAGTTCGCCCACCTCGGTATCGAAGTAAAGCCCACCCTCAACCTCGCCCAGATGATGAAACAGAAGGATGAGAGCGTGACAGGCCTGACCAAGGGCATCGAATACCTGTTTCGCAAGAACAAGGTCGAGTGGATCAAAGGCTGGGGCCGCCTGGATGGCATCGGCAAGGTCGTGGTCAAGGCCGAAGACGGTAGCGAAACCGCGTTGCAGGCCAAGGACATCGTCATTGCCACCGGCTCTGAGCCCACCCCTCTGCCAGGTGTGACCGTCGACAACCAGCGCATCATCGACTCGACCGGCGCGCTGTCGCTGCCGCAAGTGCCCAAGCACCTGGTCGTCATCGGTGCTGGCGTGATCGGTCTTGAGCTGGGTTCGGTCTGGCGCCGCCTGGGTAGCCAGGTCACTGTCATCGAATACCTGGATCGCATCTGCCCAGGCACTGACACGGAAACGGCCAAGGCCTTGCAGAAGGCGCTCGCCAAGCAAGGCATGGTGTTCAAGCTGGGCAGCAAAGTGACTCAGGCTACCGCAGGTGCCGATGGCGTCAGCCTGACGCTGGAGCCTGCCGCCGGTGGTACTGCAGAATCGCTGCAAGCCGATTACGTGTTGGTGGCTATCGGCCGCCGCCCTTATACAAAAGGGCTGAACCTGGAAAGCGTGGGCCTGGAAGCCGACAAGCGCGGCATGCTCAGCAACGAGCACCACCGTACCTCAGTGCCGGGTGTCTGGGTGATTGGCGACGTCACTTCGGGCCCAATGCTGGCGCACAAGGCCGAAGACGAAGCGGTGGCCTGTATCGAACGCATCGCCGGCAAGCCCCACGAGGTCAACTACAACCTCATCCCTGGCGTGATCTATACCCGCCCGGAGATGGCCACCGTGGGCAAGACTGAAGAGCAGCTCAAGGCCGAAGGGCGTGCCTACAAGGTTGGCAAGTTCCCCTTCACCGCCAACAGCCGTGCCAAGATCAACCACGAGACCGAAGGCTTCGCCAAGGTCATCGCCGATGCCGAAACCGATGAAGTACTGGGTGTGCACCTGGTGGGCCCAAGCGTCAGCGAGATGATTGGTGAGTTCTGCGTGGCTATGGAGTTCTCGGCCTCGGCAGAAGATATCGCCCTCACCTGCCACCCTCACCCGACGCGCTCCGAGGCCCTGCGCCAGGCGGCGATGAATGTGGATGGCATGGCCATGCAAATCTGACGAACCCCATTCGCTGCGTCGGGGATAGAGCCGCCTTTAATTCCGGCCGGCTCTATCTTCAGGTATCAAGTCACAGCCAAGCCTTGATCCGCGCGCTCACCGCGTCGGTAGAGATACCGTAGCGGTCATGCAGCGTCGGCAGAGCGCCGGCATCGAGGAAGGCATCGGGCAAGGCGATCTGGCGGAATGTCGGCGTTACTCCGTTGCGCAGCAGCAGGCCCGCCACCGCCTCGCCGAGGCCGCCGATGATCGAATGGTTTTCGGCGGTGACCACCAACCGTCCGGACTTGCGTGCCTCAGCCAGAATCGTCTGTTCGTCCAGTGGCTTGATGGTGGGTACGTGCAGTACTGCCACATCGACGCCATCCTTCTGCAACTGCGCTGCGGCCTCTAGCGAACGCATGGTCATCAGACCGGTGGAAATGATCAGCACGTCCTTTCCGGTACGCAGGGTCTTGGCCTTGCCGATCTCGAACTTGTAGCCATATTCATCCAATACCAGCGGCACGTTGCCGCGCAGCAGGCGCATGTACACCGGTCCCTGATGGGCGGCGATGGCAGGCACCGCCTGCTCGATTTCCAGAGCGTCGCATGGGTCGACGATCATCAGGTTCGGCATGGCGCGGAAGATTGCCAGATCATCCGTTGCCTGGTGGCTGGGGCCGTAACCGGTGGTCAAGCCCGGCAACCCGCAGACGATCTTGACGTTGAGGTTCTCCTCGGCGATGGCCATGCAGATAAAATCATAGGCCCTGCGCGAGGCGAATACCGCGTACGTGGTGGCGAACGGCACGCAGCCTTCGCGTGCCATGCCAGCGGCTGCACTCATCAGCAATTGCTCGGCCATACCCATCTGATAAAAACGGTCCGGGTGCGCCTTCGCGAAAATGTGCAGGTCGGTGTACTTGGACAGGTCCGCCGACAGGCCGACGATGTCCGAACGCTGTTCGGCCAGTGCCGCCAACGCCTGACCGAACGGCGCTGAGCGGGTGGCCTGGCCCTCGGCAGCGATCGAAGCGATCATGGCCGAGGTTGTCAGGCGCTTCTTGCCGGTTTCGGTGGTGTTTACGCGGCTCATACAGTTCTCCCGACCTGAAGGTTTTGCAATGCAAGATCCCACTCGTTTTCATCGACGCGGATGAAGTGGGTTTTTTCACGTGACTCGAGAAAGTCCACACCCTTGCCCATCTTGGTATCGCAGATGATGACCCGCGGCTGTGCCCCTTGATGGTTGCGTGCGGCGTCGAACGCGGCGACCAGGGCGCCGATGTCGTTGCCGTCCACGCGCTGGGTAAACCAGCCAAACGCCTGCCAACGGTCAACGATGGGCTCGAAGGCCAGCACTTCGCTGGAGTAGCCGTCGGCTTGCTGGTTGTTGACGTCGATGATTGCGATGAGGTTGTTCAGTTTCCAATGTGAGGCCGACATCGCGGCTTCCAAGGTTGAACCCTCGTTCAATTCGCCGTCCGAGAGCAGGTTGTAGACAAACGAATCCGAGTTCTTGCGTTTCAGGCCCAGGCAGGCGCCGACCGCTATGCCCAAGCCGTGGCCGAGCGACCCCCCGGTTATTTCCATGCCCGGCGTGTAAGCGGCCATGCCCGACATCGGCAGGCGGCTGTCGTCCGAACCATAGGTTTCCAGTTCCTCCAGGGGGATCACGCCGGCTTCGATCAGCGCTGCATACAGGGCGATGGCGTAGTGACCGATGGACAGGTAAAAGCGGTCGCGTTGCTCCCATTCGGGGTTGTGGGGCTGATAGCGCAGCGCATGGAAGTACGACACGGCCAGCAAGTCAGCGGCGCCGAGGGCCTGGCCGACATAACCCTGGCCCTGGACCTGCCCCATGCGCAGGGCATGGCGGCGAATGTTGTACGCGCGTTCGGCGAGCGCCGAGAGCAAGTTGTCGGGTGCGTTGACAGTCATGGTGACTACTCCAGCGAGTTAACGATTGACCGATGCGGCGGGAATGCGCAGGACCAGCGTGGCCCCCGCGAGCAGCACTGCGGTGATCAGGTACATGCCGATGGCACTGGAACCGGTGGAAGCGGTGATCCAGCCGATCAGGTAAGGCGAGCAGAAACCGGCAAGGTTGGCGAAACTGTTGATACCGGCGATACCTGCTGCGGCTGACACGCCGCCGAGCAGCGTAGTGGGCAGCATCCAGAACAGTGAGGAAGCCGAGAGCACGCCAGCTGCTGCAAGGCACAGGCTGAGTACCGACAGCAGCAGGTTGCCGCCCAGCAGCGCCGCCAGCGTCAGGCCGATGGCACCTGCGATCATCGGGGCAACCAGGTGCCAGCGACGTTCGCGATGCTTGTCGCCACTACGGCCCATCAGCAGCATGGCGGCGATGGCGCACATGTAAGGCAGGCTGGTCAGCATGCCGATGTGCAGTGGGTCCGATACCCCGGCATTGCGGATCAGGGTCGGCAGCCAGAAGGTGATCGCGTACTGGCCCATTACGACACAGAAGTAGATGCAGGCCAGCAGCCATAGGCGGCGATCACGGATGAATTCCCGAGGTGAGGCATGAGTGACCTTGTGGGCGTTGTCCTCGGCGAGCTCCTTGGTAACCAGGTCCTTTTCTTCATCGGTCAGCCAAGTGGCCTGATGCACGCCATCTTTGAGATAGCTCAGTACTAACAAGCCGACGATGACGGTTGGAATTGCCTCGATGACGAACATCCATTGCCAGCCCGCCCAGCCATGAAAACCTGCGAACTGATTCATGATCCAGCCTGACAGTGGGCCGCCAATCATCCCCGACAATGGAATCGCGACGAACCACAGCACGGTCATCTTTGCGCGACGGTAGGAAGGGAACCAGTAGGTCAGGTACAACAACAGGCCAGGAGCCAGACCCGCCTCAGCGATGCCAAGCAGAAAGCGCAGGGCATAAAACTGCCAGGCGGTTTCAACGAAGGCAAAGAGGCCGGAAATGATCCCCCAGGAAATCATGATCCGGGCGATCCAGCGGCGTGCGCCGACCCTGTGCAGGATCAGATTGCTGGGCACTTCGCAAAGAAAGTAGCCAATGAAGAACATGCCGGCGCCCAGGCCATAAACGGCCTCGCTTAGGGACAGGTCGCTCATCATCTGCAACTTGGCGAAGCCCACGTTTACCCGGTCCAGATAGGCACACAGGTAGCACAGCATCAGGAACGGCATCAGTCGCCAGGCAGTCTTGCGGTATGCGTTGGAGCGCACGGCCGAAACCGCGTCCAATGACAGGGTGGTAATCATGATGGTCTGATCTCTTGTTTTTATCGATTCAGAACAGCGTCAGCCGCGCGGGCTGACGCAATGTGCATCAGTGAATGAGCATGCCGCCGTTTACATCCAGGGTGATTCCGGTCAGGTAAGTCGACAGATCGCTGGCCAGAAACAATGCGGCGTTAGCGACGTCTTGCGCTTCGCCCAGACGACCCAGTGGAATGCCGTCGATGATCGCGTGACGACGATCGTCCTGCATCAGACCGCCAGTGATGTCCGTGTGAATCAGACCCGGGGCGATGGCGTTCACGCGCACGTTGTCCGGCCCCAGCTCTCGTGCCATGGCCTTGGCCAGGCCCAGTACCCCAGCTTTCGCTGCGCTGTAGTGCGGGCCACCGAAAATGCCACCACCACGCTGCGCCGATACCGAGGACATGCAGACAATGCTGCCCGAACGTTGCTCGCGCATCAGGGGAATGACGGCCTGAGACATCAGTAGCGTGCCGCGCAGGCTGACGTCGAGTACCTTGTCGTAGTCGCTGTGCTTGATGTCCAGGGTCTTGAGGGGTTGGGTGATGCCAGCGTTGTTGACCAGCACGTCGATGCGGCCAAAGTGCTCGATGATTTGGGCAACTGCCTGGTTTACCTGCGCCTGGTCGGCGACGTTGGCGGCCAGGCCGAGATGCCCTTCGCCAAGAGACACTGCGGCATCGCGGGCAGCGGCTTCATCCAGATCGAGGATCACCACGCGGGCACCTTGAGCAGCGAATGTGGCCGCAGTGGCCCGGCCGATCCCGCGTGCCGATGCGGCGCCAGTGATGATTGCGACTTTGCCTTGAAGAAGCATGGATGTGACCTCTGATTGTTTTTATAGGGTCGATTCATGGGAATCGATGGGCCTACTTTGGTCTCGGCCCAGGCCATGAGCAATAACGCAAAAATCATTGGGTGCTGAAAAAAATTCAGCACTCGTCACCCTGACAGCTAAATGATTGAATGGAGGTCCCAATAAAAATATGCGCTGCGAGCGAAGTGACTGATATGCGATCTGTTGACGATACCGCGCCGGCCCTTCCACCCCTGAGAGCGATTCAGGCCTTCGAGCAAACTGCTCGTTTCGGTAATGTTGCCCGCGCGGCGGAAGTGCTGGACCTCACCCCTTCGGCTGTCAGTCATCAATTGGCCAAGCTCGAAGCAATGATTGGCCGACAACTGTTCTTTCGCGCGGCGCGCGGCGTCAGCCTGACTCCCGTTGGCGAGCAGTATCTGAAAGACGTTTCCGGCATTCTGCACAGTCTTTCCGTCGCCACGGAACGGGCCAGCAGCGACGTCAGCCTCGATTGTCTGCGTTTGCATTCGTCACCGAGTTTCGGCCTGCTCTGGCTAATGCCAAGGCTGGAAGCATTTCGGATGGCGCACCCGGATATCCAGATCAACTTGTCGTGCTCCTATGAATCTCTGCATTTCAGTCGCGACAAGATTGACGTAGACATTCGCCATGGCGAACCCAATTGGCCTAGCTACGAGGTGCGCACTTTAGGCAATGAGGCATTTGCCGTGCTGGCCTCACCGAAACTGCTGGCCCGGCATAGGATCGACGACGCGTCGGATCTACTGCGTCGGGACTTGATTCTCTCCGAGGCCACATTGCTGAAATGGCCGGCCTGGTTCGCTCGACACGGCCTCGCCCGCCCGGAAAAACCCTACGCGTTGAGCTTCGATCGTTCCTACATGTCCCTGGAGGCCGCCAGTCACGGGCTGGGTTTTGCACTCGAAAGCACGTTATTAGCGCAGAAGTACCTTGCGTCCGGAACACTGGTGGAAGTCGTGCCACACATCTTCAGCGCGCCTGTGGCGGCCCATCATCTGGTGTTTCCGAAAGCACATTCAGGGTTCGAAAGGGTCAGGCGTTTCTTGGCGTGGATGGAGAGAGAGCTCGGGCATGGCTTCGTGTTTTAAGCATGCTGATGATCGCGTGCATGTTGACGTCATTGCCCAAAAGCCAGCGTCGAACGAGTGAGGCAACTTCAAGGAGCAGGAACATTGCAGGCGGCGGCGCGGTGGACTCACCGCCTCCTGCGACAGTTTTAATTATCCTGCGTCAGCTTTAATTCTCTAAATCCACAAGCTGATGTTGCTGATTAATAAACTCTGTCACAAAACCTCTTGAATTTCGGGGCCTAGCGGGGAGGTTGATCCTGGGGAAGAGAAAATAAAGGTTGTCACAAAGCATAGCTTTTCAAAAATTCTCGGGGTTTTTCGTTTAATAAAGGTTGTCACAACAATAAAGGTTGTCACAGCAAAGGTTCAGCCACAGAAAAATCGCAGGAATGTACCGTGCAAAACCCCCAAAAAAATTATGATGGTATCTTTTTGGGATGGGTAACCCGTGTGGGCGCTCTTGCATCGTTGGATTTAGAGAATTAAAACTGTCGCAGGAGCCGGTGAGGCCTCTCTCCTCCGCTCCTGCGAGCACTGCCCCTCGCTCAAACCACCCGTTGCTGTGTGACTGCGGTGCTCGCTACTTGATCGCAGAAACGTCAGTAAGCCAGGCATTCGACTCGGCTGAAAAGGTAGCCGGTGATGCTGGTTTTGTCCGGCAGGCCAAGGCTAACCTCATGTGCGAGCTATACGTGATCCTTGGAGCTTTTGATGCCCCAACTGCAGTGCTGGATCAGGTGTTTGCTGCGGTCGAAGACGAAGAGCTTCCGTACTCCACTCTGATTCCATTCGAGAATGACAAATGAACAAGATCAATTGGTTCGCGGTTTCCAACCCAGACGGCAAGCGCTTTCCCGAGTGGCGCCGGTCGTTTGGCGTCAGTGACAGCGGTACTATATTTGTACCTGCAGCAATGGCGGGTGATGAGACGGAGATGAACGTAATGCTCTGTGCTTGCGATGACGGACAGAGCACGGCGGTGCACCTAGATCATCACTTTGTGCCCAGCGATTGGCTGAAGCGTGAGTTCCCCAAGCATTTGGAGCTGATCGAAATGATAGAGGTTCGTGCCCAGACCCCACTCAGTGAAATCAGTCAGCAAGAGCCAGCAGCTACTCAGGAGTAGCTATATAGACTGGCTTCAGGACAATTACGCCAGCGATGAGTTCGATGCTCTGGTCACCAACTGTGACACCGAGCTACCTCAGGACTTCCGGAGGTAGCTCGACGATGAAATCTCCTTAGCCGTGTCCCCAGGGTCCTAGCATTTCACTGTCATACGTAATGGCTGCCTCATAGAGGTCGGCTCGAGGGTGGCTTCACCGAATATCGTACTCCGTAATGAACAAGATCGGACTCCTGTCTGCTTGTGTCAAACTATGTTGTAGCGCCCACAGTCGCCAGCCCACATCACTATTCATTGGGAGAGCAGTCCACCCGCAAGAATGGAAAAAGTTCGTCTGGATTGCCGCATTCCCCGTTCAACTCCTCACAGGTGGCTTCTGCGAGCGACCTCGTGGAGTAGCTTGGCTTCAATCGTAATTTTTCCTGATTGTCGTAAATGTCGAATCCGCCTGATACGGTAGCGGCATAGTATCGAGAACCAGATTGGAAGCATTCTTTGTCGATCGGCACAGCCGGAACGATAACAAATCTCTTTTGCATGGCGCGTGTCTCTCCAAGCATATACCTTAGTCTTAGTCCCAAGATTGAAAAGCATCAATATGACTCATCGAGACGAATCAATGACGCTTAGTGCCTCGAAGTATCACTATCACAAGAAATGACGCAGGATGATGTGGGGCTTTCTTTCTGACCGTGCTTGAGGTGGAGCCGTCAAGGCTTTGATATTGTGTATGCACCTTACCGGTACCTTGGCAACGGGCACTTCAAGGTGATGTCCAGCAGTCTCTCTAGCCGTTTTGCCTTCGCTCGACACGTTGGCATGGTTGGCCTATGGGAATGCGGCTATGAGTCCCCATGCTCTCCCGAGGTTGATTTTTGCAAAAGGAGCTGCCGGTGTTCGGTCACTAGGCTCAGGAGTAGGTCAATTGACCATGGCTTCGCGAGGAACTGAGCGCCTTCGGGTATGAGGTCCGTTTCATGTCTGACGCATCCGCTAGAAATGACTATCGAGGTTTTGGGATCCTGCTGGCTAGCGATCTGAGCAAGTTCCCAGCCATTCATTTGTCCGGGCGTTTCTACATCAGTAATGAGCATGGTCACTGGTGTTCGTTTGAGTATCTCCAAACCTTCGTCTGCTGTAGCTACGGCGAGAAGTAGAAAGCCCGAATCCTGCAGTACCTCAACAATCATTGATCGCAGAATTGGCTCGTCCTCGACGATCAGGAGGAGTCCGAGCATTTCGTGTTCCGATTTCATGTTTTTGGCTCTTGAGCTAGCAGTGGCAAGCAGCACCGGAGTGCCAATGACGACCATGACGGAGCGAGCACCATACGTTGACGCGCTAGGCCTCAACCAGCCTCCCTTCAAGAGATGACTGTTACCTGACGCACCACAGCGCGCTGTAATGGCATTTTGACTCCTAGTTTGAGTATAGAGTTCCTCGCTTTTGGAGAGCATACGCATATCAATTGGAGATAGGCCGGAGAAAGCCATCCACGGCTAGTCGCAGAAAGGTATCGGTGGCCAGGCGTTCGGTCAGCATGACATGTTGCTCGGTCGACAAGCAGTACATACTCCCCTGCTAGTACGTCCAGCTCTTTGTCAGACTCTGGCTTCAGACGACCTACATCAAGTCACTTACCGCAGCACCTGAGAAAATGGGGCCTGACCATGGCCGGAGGGAGTGAAATGAAAGCCCATGCAGAGCGCTTGTGGGATGTAGTCATCATTGGCGGAGGACAAGCCGCCCTGGCAACGGCGTACTTCCTGCGCCGGACAGATCTCTCGCTCATCATCCTCGATGCCGAGCAGGGCGCCGGCGGGGCTTGGCGACACGGCTGGGATTCGCTGCGGCTGTTCTCGCCAGCCACCTGGAGCTCCATTCCCGGTTGGATGATGCCGCCTGCTCAGGATGGCTATCCGTCTCGCGAACATGTCATCGACTACCTCACCCAGTATGAGGCGCGCTATCAGTTTCCGATTAAACGGCCGGTACGTGTCACCTCAGTCGAGCGCGTAGCCGGCGCGTTACGTGTCCATTCAGTGTCTGGCCATTGGGATGCCAAAGCTGTGGTCAGTGCCACAGGCACTTGGAGCAATCCGAACATACCTGCCTACCCCGACGCTGAGCTGTTCCGTGGCCAGCAGCTGCATTCGGCTCACTACGTTGAACCGCAGGCCTTCTCGGGCAAGCGCGTGCTAGTCGTCGGCGGCGGCAACTCCGGCGCTCAGATTCTCGCAGAGGTTTCCAAAGTAGCTGCTGCGACCTGGGTAACCCCTACCGATCCAGTTTTCCTACCTGATGATGTAGATGGCCGAGTGCTGTTCGAGCGGGCCACAGAGCGCTGGAAAGCGCAGGTGGAGGGGCGTGTAATTGAGCAGCCGGTCGGCGGGTTGGGCGATGTGGTAATGGTCCCGCCTGTGGTGGAGGCGCGTGAGCGAGACGTTCTGCACGCGGTGAGACCCTTCGTTCGTTTCACCCCTAACGGCGTGGTCTGGGCAGACGGCTCGGAAACCGCAGTGGATGCAGTGATCTGGTGCACCGGGTTCAAACCCGCCTTGGGACACCTCGCCAGCCTTGGGGTTGTTACTGAGCAAGGACGTGTAGAGGTCGAAGGGACCCGATCTGTGAGTGAGCCGAGACTTTGGTTGGTGGGCTATGGCGAGTGGACAGGTTCTGCATCAGCAACCTTGATCGGGGTGACCCGCACTGCCCGCAGTAGTGCAACTGAGATCGAGCAGTTTGTGGTGAAAGCGGAGGCCTGATGGCCTCCGCATTTCCTCACGGATCAGTGCGTCTGCTGTGCCATTTCGCTGTGCCTGGGCAGTGCGATCGAGATGAGCGCGGCAGCCAATACGAGGATGCTGGAGACCCACAAACAAGCTTCCAACCCATAGGCTTGGAATACCCAACCTGACAGCAGCGTGCCGACCAAGCGCCCGAGGGCGTTGGACATGTAGTAGAAGCCCACATCCAAGGACACGCCGTCTTCCTTGGCGTAACTGACGATCAGGTAGCTGTGCAGCGATGAGTTCACGGCGAACAGCACGCCGAACAGCATCAACCCGCCGAGCAAGACTACCTGCGCTGACCAGCCTGCCGCCAGGCCCACGGCAATGAGCGCAGGCAGCCCGGCCAGGGCGATTGCCCAGATGAAGGCTGCTCGACCATCGGGGACATGTCCGCGCTTCTTACCGGTGATATGTGGAGCAAACGACTGGACGATGCCGTAGCCGATGACCCACGCGGCCAAGAAACCGCCGACCAGCCAGAAGTCCCAGCCAAACGTAGAGCTCAGGTATACCGGCAGTGCCACAACAAACCAGACATCCCGCGCACCGAACAAAAACAGCCGTGCGGCCGAGAGAATGTTGATCGCCCGGCTCTTGGACAGCATGTCGCGGAACTTCGGTTTGGCCTTGGCTTTGCCCAAGTCCTTTTTCAGCAGGATCAAGCTGCAGATCCAAATGAGGGCCAAGGCTGCTGCCATGGCCAGCACCGCCAGGGTGAAACCGAGCAGCGCTAGCAATGCTCCCCCGAGGAAGAAACCCACACCTTTGAGGGCGTTTTTCGAGCCCGTTAGGATGGCCACCCATTTGTAGAGGGTGCCTTGCTGGCTGTCCGGTACCAGGAGCTTGATGGAGCTCTTGGCGCTCATCTTGTTCAGGTCCTTGGCGATGCCGGAGAGCGCCTGGGCGGCCATCACCCACGGCACCGTCAGCGATGCTGCTGGTACCGTGAGCATAAGCAGGGCGACGACCTGCATGCCAAGGCCGATGTTCATGGTGCGGTTGAGCCCCAGGCGGGCGCCGAGGTAGCCGCCCACGAGGTTGGTGATCACACCGAACACTTCGTAGAACAGGAACAGCGCCGCGATCTGCAGCGGCGTGTAGCCCAGTGAATGGAAGTGCAGTACCACCAACATGCGCAATGCGCCGTCGGTGAGGGTGAAGGCCCAGTAATTGCCGGTAACCAGCAGGTACTGACGCACTTCCGCAGACAAGGCTGACAACGCCTTCATGATCGCCATTTACTCCGCTGCGCCGACCAGGCGTGCCAGTTCAACCGCACGGTTGGCGTAGCCCCACTCGTTGTCGTACCAGGCGTAGATCTTCACTTGGGTACCGTTGACTACGAGGGTGGACAGCGCATCGATGATTGAGGACCGCGGATCTGTGCGGTAGTCGATGGACACCAAGGGGCGTTCTTCGTAGCCCAGGATGTCCTTCAGCGGTCCTTCGGCTGCGGCTTTCAGCAGCGCGTTGACCTCTTCAGCCGTTGTCTCACGTTCCACTTCGAACACGCAGTCGGTCAGCGAGGCGTTGGCCAGTGGTACACGTACAGCGTGACCATTCAGCTTGCCGCGCAGCTCGGGGAAGATCTCGGCGATTGCGGTGGCAGATCCCGTGGTGGTCGGGATTAGGCTCATGCCCGAGGCTCGGGCGCGACGCAGGTCCTTGTGCGGTGTATCCAGAATGCTCTGGGTATTGGTGAGGTCGTGAATGGTGGTGATCGAGCCATGGCGGATGCCAAGGTTCTCGTGAATCACCTTGACCACCGGGGCCAGGCAGTTAGTGGTGCAGGAAGCGGCGGTCACGATACGGTGCTGCGCCGGGTCGAACTGGTGCTGGTTGACGCCCATCACCACGTTCAGTGCGCCTTTCTCCTTCACTGGAGCGCAGACGACCACACGTTTGACGCCCTGATCCAGATAGGCCTGGAGCACAGCTACCGACTTCATCTTGCCGCTGGCCTCGATGACCAGGTCGCAGCCCGACCAGTCGGTGTCTGCGATGCTCTTGTTCGCAGTGACCTTGATGCGCTTGCCCTCGATCACTACCGAGTCGCCTTCTGCGCGGGCTTCACGGTGCCAGCGTCCGTGGATCGAATCGAAGTTGATCAGATGGGCATGGGTCTCGGCGTCACCGGCCGGGTCATTGATCTGCACAAACTCGAATTCCGGCCAGTCCCAGGACGCGCGAAGCGCCAAGCGACCAATACGGCCAAACCCATTGATACCTACTTTGATAGCCATGTTCTTGGTCTCGCATCGCGATTAGAGAAAAGTCAGAGGGTGTTGGAGAACTGGTTGATGTACTCAACGTGTGCAGGGTTCTGAATCGCACGTGGGCGCAGGGCCTGGACCTGAGCAACGGCTTCCTGCACAGGAATGCCGCACTCGATCATCAGGCAGGCCGCAAATAGGCCCGTGCGTCCAGAGCCGCCCTTGCAGTGAATGGCGATCGTCTTACCGGTCATCACCAGCTCTTTCAGGCGGTCCCGGTGAGTGTTCCAGGCGGCAGCAAACGGCTCACCGGGTGCTTCGTCGTCCTCGACCGGCAGGTGGAACCATTCGAGGCCCAGCAGTTGGCACTCCTCGGGGAGCAGATCGATCTCGTTCTGCAGCAGTTCTTCACTTGGCATCAGGGTCACCAGCGCGCTCGCCCCAGCTTCGCGTAGCGTTGCCAGCGCCTGAGATACCGAGGTGTCCTTGGTACCAGGGCACGGAGTGAAGATCAGCTGGCCGACCAGTTCGGAATTAGCCAATACTGAATACGGGTGCAATTGCATGCTCACAAAGCCTCAAATGGATCGTTGATTGACACGCTTGGATAGTTCTTCAGCCGACTCTTTACGTTCGGAGTAGCGATCGACCAGGTAGTCGGAGCGATCACGAAGCAGCAGGGTGAACTTCACCAGCTCCTCCATTACGTCGACAACACGGTCGTAGTACGAAGAGGGTTTCATGCGACCCGCCTCGTCGAATTCCAGATAGGCCTTCGGCACGGACGACTGGTTAGGGATGGTGAACATGCGCATCCAGCGGCCGAGGACGCGCAGCTGGTTGACCACGTTGAAAGACTGCGAGCCGCCGCAGACCTGCATCACCGCGAGGGTTTTGCCTTGAGTGGGGCGCACGGCGCCCATGCTCAGTGGAATCCAGTCGATCTGCGACTTGAACACGCCAGTCATCGCGCCGTGGCGCTCTGGCGAGCACCAGACCATGCCTTCCGACCACAGCACCAGGTCGCGCAGCTCCTTGACTATGGGGTGGTCATCGGGCACGTCATCCGCCAGTGGCAGCCCGGTCGGATTGAAGATCCGCGTCTCGGCACCGAAGTGCTCCAGCAGGCGTGCCGCTTCTTCCGTCAGCAGGCGGCTGAACGAGCGTTCGCGGGTCGATCCGTACAGCAGCAGGATGCGAGGGTTATGGGTGGACTTTTGCTCGACTGCCAGTTTGTCTGCTGTCGGCAGGTCGACCAGATCGTTGTCGATATTCGGGATATGGTGTTCGGTCATGATTTACTCCTGAGTCAAGGCGCCAGATGGCTGATCGAACCAGCGGCGCTTGAGCCACAAGGCCACGCCCACCAGGGAGATCAGTACCGGCACTTCCACCAAGGGCCCGATGACGGTGGCAAACGCGACCGGCGAGGCAAGGCCGAAGGTGGCGATGGCCACGGCAATGGCCAGTTCGAAATTGTTGCTCGCTGCAGTGAACGCCAGCGCCGTGGTACGTGGGTAGTCAGCTTCCAACAGCTTGCCCATCCAGAAGCTGATGAAGAACATCACCACGAAGTAGATGGTCAGCGGGATAGCGATGCGCAGCACATCCAGCGGCAGTTGCAGCACCATGTCGCCTTTCAGGCTGAACATGGCGACGATGGTCAGCAGCAACGCCACAAGGGTCAGCGGGCTGATCTTCGGGATGAATCGCTCCTGGTACCAGGTCTCGCCCTTGCTGCTGATCAGGATCTTGCGGGTCAGGAAACCAGCCAGGAACGGGATGCCCAGGTAGATCAGCACCGATTGGGCGATATCGAGGAAGCTGGTCTCAATGACGCTACCTTCAAGGCCAAACAGCGGCGGCAACAGCCCCAGGAAGATCCAGGCGTACACGCTAAAGAACAGGATCTGGAAAATGCTGTTGAAGGCGACCAGACCCGCCACGTACTGGTTGTTGCCACCGGCGATCTGGTTCCACACCAGCACCATGGCGATGCAGCGTGCCAAGCCGATGAGGATCAGGCCGGTCATGTACTCAGGCTTGTCGGAAAGGAAGACAACGGCCAGCCCGAACATCAGGACCGGGCCGATCACCCAGTTCTGGATCAGCGACAGGGCAAGGATGCGCTTGTCCTTGAATACCTGTGGCAACTCCTCGTATTTCACCTTCGCCAGAGGTGGGTACATCATTACGATGAGGCCAATGGCGATGGGGATGTTTGTCGAGCCTACCGACAGGCTATTCAGCCACGCAGGCAATCCCTGGAACAGGCTGCCCAGACCAATGCCCAGGCCCATGGCCAGAAAGATCCACACCGTCAGGTAGCGGTCTAGAAAGGAAAGTCGGCTTTTGCTCATGGTGGATCTCCCTAAACGTCAGAGCGTTCCGATACGGGCCAGCTCGGCCTTAAGCTGGGCGGCATCCAATTGTTCGAAAGGCAGCGCGAGGAATGCATTGAGGCGTCGTTTGATCTGCTCAAGCGTGACGTCGAACGCTGCGTCCAGTTCGGCGGTGTTGCCCTGCTGGTCAGAAGGGTCAGAAAGCCCCCAGTGGGCTTTCACTGCTGGTCCGAAGAACACGGGGCAGGCTTCGCCAGCGGCCTTGTCGCAGACGGTGATGACAAAGTCCGGTGCCAGCTCGGCATGCGCGTCACTTGACTTGCTGCTGAGGCCCTCGGTGGAGATACCAGCACGCTGCAGCGCGGTGATGGACAGCGGGTGCACATCACCCTTTGGCTGGCTGCCGGCGCTGTAGGCCTTCATGCCGGCCGGGGCCAGATGATTGAAAACAGCCTCGGAGAGGATGCTGCGGCAGCTATTGGCGGTGCAGAGGAACAGAACTTTCATCGGTTTTTCTCGGCAATGATCAGCAGCAGGAGGCGACGCGTTGAGGGCGGTCACCCATTGTGTCCAGTCGTTTAGTGCTAGCACTCAGCCATTCGCGGTTGGCCTCCAGCGTCATCGCCAGGACCTCACGTACCCAGCCGGGAAGCGATGGATGCAGGCGGTAATAAACCCACTGGCCCTGACGCCGGTCTTCCAGCAGGTCACACGTGCGCAGTTGCGCCAGGTGGCGGGAAACCTTGGGCTGGCTTTCTTCCAGCGCGCAGGTCAGTTCACAGACGCAGAGTTCTTCCTCGCGAGCGATCAGCAGCATCATCCGAATGCGGTTCTCGTCGGCGAGGCATTTGAAAACCTTGGTAGGTGTCAGCGAGTCAGTCATAGCAATTCTCAGTGTTTAGTTTTCACGAGGACGAACATTTTGATGCGCTCATGAATCTCGTGAAGCGTGCGTCGGAAGGCATCGTGTTGGTCACTGGTAACAGGGTCTTCGAAGTTCCACGCCAGAACCTCGCCGAGGGCAGGCAAAGTAAGGCACTCATGGGCTGCCTTGTCGCAGAGCGTAATCAAGTAGTCGAACCGTTCCCCTGCAAACTCGTCGATGGACTTGCTGCGTAGAGCCTTGGTATCGATATCGAGATATTCGAGGGCGTCATAGGTGCGCGGATCGACTTGGCCAGGCTGGGTACCTGCGCTAAAAGCTTCGAAATGCACAGGGTCTGTGTGCCGGAGCAAAGCTTCGGCGAGCTGGGAGCGAGCGGCGTTTGCGGTGCAAACAAACAGAACGCGGGTCTTGCCAGTCATCACTTGGTACCCTGAGTGCATATGGTTTTTCGAATATACGATTTTTCGAATGTGTCGCAACCCCTCGATGATGGGTGGCTTTACATGTGCGCGTTCATGCACATATATTGGCTGCATGACGACCAACCAAAATCTCCGTGCTCAAGCCATCGAAGCCGCCATCGAGTCGCTAGACGAGACCTTCTTCAAAGCGCTTTGCGAGCCTTCCAGAGTCGCGGTTTTCAAGCGCGTACTTTTGCTCGGCCGGGCGGATGTCGGCGAAATCGCCAAAGAGCTGCCACAGGAGCGCTCGGTGATCTCCAGGCACCTGCAGGTATTGCATGACGCCAAGATCGTGAAGGCCACCAAGGTGGGTCGGCAGGTGTTCTATGAAGTAAATGGTGGGTCGATCGTCGAGCGACTGGAGGGCCTGCTCCAGCGAACCAAAGGTCTAGTATCGATCTGCTGTCCGTAGTCCGGCCTTTTTTTGCCTTTAAATATGTATGAGTGCGCATATATGAATGAGTTGGATCGCGTTCTGGATGTGGTCGTTATCGGTGGTGGGCAAGCAGGTTTGGCGACTGGCTGGCATTTACAGCAGCACGGCTTGGATTACCTCATCTTGGATGAGCAGACATCCCCGGGCGGTAACTGGCGTAACTACTACGAAAGCTTGCAGTTGTTCTCACCATCGGAGTACTCAGCGCTGCCGGGGCGAGCGTTTCTTGGCGATCCCAAGGACTACCCGGTGCGAAATGAAGTGGTGCAGTACCTGGAGGCATACGCCGCCGAGTTTCAGCTCCCTTTTCAGGGCGGTACCCGAGTGGTGGCGGTCGTACAGAAGGGCAAGGCATTTGAGGTTCGCACCGCCAACGGAGCGAATTTCACTACGCGTGCTGTGGTAGTGGCATCAGGTGGCTTCAGCCGTCCTTTCATGCCTGACATTCCTGGGCTAGAGAGCTTTTCAGGACACTGTCTGCAGATAAAAAAGCAGCTCCGAAGAGCTGCTTTTCTGCCCTACTCCCCCTTTTTATGCTTGTGGGGTTTCAGGTCTGGGTGATCCTTCTGCTTCTCAGGCGTGACCCGCTGCCTCTTGTCCGGAGTGCCATCTTCGTTGGTGCGTTTAGGGCCTGGCTTGATGCTCATGCAAATTTCCTTTTCCGCTTGGGTTGTTGAGTACTGCTATGTAGTTAGTCGAGCTTCTGGCTGCTGTCAAAGCAGCTCGATGTGGAATCGCTATCGACCTCACGTGTTCAGCCCGTTGCAGCATTAGAGGCCTGAGTAGGTGCTTCCGGTCAAAGTCTTGCAAGGGGCAGTAAAATCAAGAGCTGAGCGATACGAGGATGTCTGGACGTTCATCATCCCGAGTACGGTGTGGAACAGGTTGTCATGACTCAATGGCGAACCTGCTTGAGCTTTCAGGCAGCCCATATTGAGCCGTTCGCTCTTCGCGATAGAGTCAGACATCCAGAGCACCATTGGCACCTTGGTTTGCTCGTCCGGGGCCATCGCATAGGGCAGCCCATGCAGATACAGGCCACCCTCTCCCAGTGACTCTCCGTGATCTGAGACGTACATGAGCGCAGTGTCGAATTTGGTATTCGCAGCCAGGATGTCGATCAGCCCGGCCGTCACGTAGTCGGTGTAGAGGATCGAATTGTCGTAGGCATTGATCACCTCCTGCTGCTTACATTTGTCGAGCTCATTGGTCTCGCAGACCGGCCCGAATTTCTTGAACTGCGGGGGGTAGCGCTTGTAGTAGGCCGGGCCGTGACTACCTTTGTAGTGGAGCACCAGGACTGCATCGCCTTCCTGACGCTTGATGAAGTCCTCCATCTCCGAAAGCAGCACCCCGTCCTTGCACTCGTCGCTGGTACACAGTTGAGCATCTGCGTGTTGGGTAGCCTTGTGGTTTGGCACCCGATCACAGACCCCTTTGCAGCCCGAATTGTTATCAGTCCACATGACACTGATGCCTGCCCGCTGAAGCACATCGAGCAGCCCTTCTCGGCTCTTGGCCAAGCCGTCCTTGTACTCATCCCTCCCGACGTCCAAGAACATGCATGGCAGGGAAACCGCAGTGGCAGTGCCGCACGAGCTCACATTCGAGAAGCTGATGACATTGCGCTTTTCCAGCTCTGGATTCGTATCGCGGGAGTAGCCATTCAGGGAGAAGTTGGCGGAACGTGCGGTTTCCCCCACTGCCAGTACCAGCAGCTTGGGTTTGCGAGCCGCTCCCTGCCTGGTCACCACGGCGTCGGTACCGATGGAGGTCAGCGCTTTCGGTGTGGCCAGCTTGCGTTTCAGGTAACCATGACCGGCAGCAAACAAATTGGTGGGAACCAGAATGAGCCGGATCTCCCGATTGTTGCGTAGGAGGGAGGCATAAGACTGGTACTGGCTCAGCACGATACCAGCAAGGGTTACCAGTGCGAGCGACAGGACGATGAGTCTGCTACCCAACGCTTTGGTCCAGGGCTTGCGTCGCAGGGGCACCAGACAGATCAGGTAGACGGGCAATACCCCTACCATTGCCACCCAGAGGCCAAGTTTCCAGTTCAGTAGCTCGGACACCTCACCGACGTCGGTCTCCACGACGTTGGTGAACATCGTGTAATCAATGACGATGCCGTAAGCACTCATGAAGTAGCTGGCGAACGACGCGCTGATCAGCACCAGGCACAGCAGAGGTTTTGCGAGTCTTGACCATGACAGCAAGCTAAGTACGGTGAACACCCAAACGAACACTACGACTGGCAGGCTGGCGGCGAGCAACCAGTTAACTTCATCAGTGTTGAATGCCAGGCGCCAGAGCACACGCCAAAGCTCAGCGTTCGCGAACAACAACAACCAAAAAGTTACTAGCGCGATGAGTAAATTGGTGCTGATGCCTTCCTGTCTAACTTTGCGAATAGCATGGATCCATTTACTTAACAGGATGTGAACAATGGATTTAGAAGGTGTCATTATCAAACTCTAGGGAGCTGCTCATCCATGGCGCTGGTTATGAATAGTCGGGAGCTAAACGGCAAGCCATCGACAGACACTGAGCGAATCAGGCCGCACAGAGCGCCAGAGACCTTGATCCCCTTAGCCTGAGGACGCTTAGGATGTGTGAGGCATAGGATTAAATGAGAAATTAGCTCTCGCTAGGCGCATTATTTCCGCCACACGATAACGTCATGATGACTTCGCGATTACAATGCTGACAGAATCGCGATAATGACTTTTTCGATTGTAAATGCTCAGGCTATGATAAAAAATCGGACAGGTCCGACTCTTTGAGTAGTCAATGCCATCTGGCGAATTAAATTAAATTTCATAAACAAACCAGCTTCGTTTTGTCGTACGCTAATTTTGAACTTTTACTTTAACTTAAAAGTCATTCTAACGAGCAGAACACTTCTTTCACCTTTTGCTCGTGCTGATGTCACCTATCGATGAGGGACGAATACCATGAGTTTTCTCAAAAATTTATTGGGCGGCCACCACGGCCGTGGCAACCACGGCGGTGGCAAGCATCACGGTAGTGGGCACGGGAGTGATCGACATGACCGGCATGGTCGCTTCGAGCAGCAGCAATCCTGCGACAGTAATGACCGGGTGATTGAGGATGGTCGCGTAATAGCTCAAGCCCCAATCAAAGATCTGCAGACTTGCAGGCACTGCCGGACCGCAAACGCCCCGTCCGCACGCTTTTGTCTAAACTGCGGAACACCACTATCGAGTGGTTGCACGGCCTGCGGCTCATCCCTGACAGCAGGAGCAAAATTCTGCAGCCAGTGCGGCCAAGCCACCCATTAGCGCATGGCCACACTGGAAATCCAACGCGACCACTACCCTGTGCAAGGAGAAATACGTGGGATCGAATCATGATCATGGCAGTGCCGCGCTTCGTGAGGGGCATCAGAAGAAACTAGTCATGGCATTGGTCCTGACCGGTAGCTTCATGATCGCTGAAGTGATCGGCGCATGGATTACCGGCAGCCTGGCGTTGCTGTCGGATGCGTCTCACATGTTCACCGACACCGCCGCTTTGGCAATTTCGTTGATTGCGCTTCAGATCGCCAAGCGGCCGGCGGATCAGAAAAGAACCTTTGGCTATGCGCGGTTGGAGATCCTAGCCTCCACGTTCAACGCCGTGCTGCTCTTCCTGGTGGCGATGTACATCTTGTACGAGGCCTACCAGCGCTTCTTCATGCCAGCGGAGATCGCCACCGGGACAATGATGTGGATCGCGATTGCCGGCCTGATCATCAACCTGATTTCAATGCGACTGCTGGCATCTGCCAGCAACGAGAGCCTCAACGTCAAAGGCGCCTACCTCGAAGTCTGGAGCGACATGCTCGGATCGTTGGGTGTGATCATCGCCGCCCTCATTATCCGCTTTACCGGCTGGACCTGGGTCGACACGGTTGTCGCCGTAGCGATCGGCCTTTGGGTATTGCCGCGGACTTGGCAATTGCTTCGAGAGAGCTTGGGAATTCTTATGGAAGGTGTACCCCGGGGACTCAACGTGGCGGCAATCGAGGCCACGATCCTCAAGGTCGACGGCGTCACGGATGTCCATGACTTGCACGTTTGGGCCGTCAGCAGCGGAAGCAACGTGATGACGTCGCACGTGGTCGTCCGAGACGCAGCAGATGGAGATGCTGTGCTAGCGGCCGTCGTGGATGCAGTCAGCGACGCGTTCGAAATCCATCACTGCACCATTCAGATCGAGCGCGCAGCTTTCCACGAGAACGTTCCGTCGCCGTCGCATTGATCGGCCGGTAGACACCTGATCAACACACCGCCGCCAACGTCGGGGGGGTGTTGTCGAGGAAAGGTAAGGATGGATAGGCGACAGCAGAAGCACGTCGTGAGTGCCTGGCGAATGATCCCAGGAGATCCACTCCACTAGCTCAAGTAGGTTCAGCGATGGCTTGGATCATTACGAAGTACCTGGTCACTGCCGCGATAGTGATTATCGTGTCTGAGCTGGCAAAGCGCAGTGACAAGCTGGGCGGCTTGGTTGCCGCCCTGCCATTGGTCACCGTCTTGACGCTCATCTGGCTCTACTTGGAGAACCAGAGCATGGAGAAGATTTCCAATCATGCCTGGTACACGTTCTGGTATGTGATTCCAACGCTGCCGATGTTTATCGCGTTTCCGGCACTGCTGCCCAAGTTGGGATTCTGGCCAACACTTATCTCCAGCATCCTCATCACCATGGCGAGCTTCGGAGGATTTGCCCTACTTCTAAGGCGATTGGGCATCGAGTTGCTTTGAGTCGGGTGTAGAGGAAAGCACTCGGTCACCGCTTACCGGCTGTTGATGCACTCACCTTTCACGAGGTAGCGAACCATGTGCAGTTCGCCCTTGGAATCCTCGTAAGTCATCATGCTTCTCACATTCCCGCAGTACCGCACGCTAGGCGAGACGTACACCAACTTGCCAACGTCCAAATCCATACCGTATGCGTAATCTTCAAGCTCGGGCATGGGTTTCTTCACGCTCTGTGCATAGCGTTCTGTAGCCTTCCTGGCAGACTGCTCAAGATCGTCGTTGATCTGAACGCTACTTTGGGCATTTGTCGACAGTGCAGAGAAAAGCATGAACGCGGCAATAGCCGATATAGTTGTTTTCATGAGAAGTCCATTAATAAAAAAGCGCCCATGGCGGGGCGCTAAAATTCACCTTACCAAAGGAGCGTATGGTTCCAAGGTGAATGCATTGGCGTGAGCAGGGTATCGTTACTCCCGCCATGCTGCTTCAGATGAGACTGGCCCAAAGCAGCGCTGCCTGTGTGCTGTTCTTAAACTAGCAAAAGCGGCTAACGACAAGATGATTGTGAAATTACAATTTGGACATGTAATAGATTGTAAAGTAATTATTCTTGCCCAATTAAGATGAAAAGCCATGCATGCTGGCCGGTTTAAGCCCGTTATCAAAGGGGCGAACGATCGGTGGCTTGCTACCACTCGGAGCTTGAGCTTGTAGGATTGAACGCCATAAATGCTGAGCAGCTTGGCAGAAACGCCACCCCTCTCGGCCGAATCCTCCTGTCAGTCCTGAGGACTGATAACCGCTGCAAGCCACAGAATCCGCTAAGCTCAGTAGGGAAAGCCGTCATGACTGTCAGCAATCTTGCGGCTACATTACAAATTTGTAGGATTTCGCCGCGGCCAGCGTCTTCGCGTTAAGATTCAAGCGTCCTCAGGTGACCCCGGCGTATGGACAGAGGTAGCGACTACCAGATGTCATGCACTCAGCCGAACCTTCAAACTGCCTGCAACCACAGTCTTGGCGGATTAGGCCAATTCCTTCCTCACACCTTGAGATAAGTTATGCGCGTTCTAGTTGTGGAAGACGAAATTAAAACTGCCGAATATCTTCAGCAGGGCCTATCCGAAAGCGGGTATGTCGTAGATATCGTGCACAATGGTGTTGACGCCCTGCACTTGTTCAATACTAACGTCTATTCGTTGGTTCTGCTGGACGTAAACCTTCCTGGCATCGACGGTTGGGACCTTTTGGAAACCATCAGGAAAACCAGCCGGGTCCGCATCATCATGCTGACCGCTCGTGGTCGCATCAACGACAAGCTCAAAGGCTTGGATGGCGGAGCCGACGATTACCTTGTCAAACCCTTCGAATTCCCGGAGCTGCTCGCTCGAATCCGTTCGCTGCAGCGGCGTGGTGATGAATTAGTCGAGAAGAGTTCGCTGAAAATTGCCGACTTGGAACTCGACTCAGTGCGCCATCGGGTTTTCCGCGCTGGCACACGCATCGACCTTACCACCAAGGAATTTTCGCTCCTGCACCTGCTTATGAGCAGGACGGGCGAAGCGTTGACTCGTTCCCAGATCATTTCGTTGGTCTGGGACATGAATTTTGACTGCGATACCAACGTCATCGATGTCGCTATCCGGCGCCTTCGCTCGAAGATCGATGACCCGTTTGAAACCAAGCTCATTCACACGCTTCGTGGCGTAGGGTACGTTTTTGAGGAACGCGCATGAGGCCATTCAGCCTGGCTGCAAAGCTGGGATTAAAGGTGGGGTTGATGAGCGCAGCGTTGCTGCTTCTGTTCGCCACCTTCGGGTATCTGATGGTAGGCCAGGCGCTAGAGCGTAATGCTCGCAGTGACCTGGAAGTGAAGATGGCGGGCATGGCTCACAACCTGTCCATGATTTCCGACATCTCAGGCGTCAACGCAGACGCACATCAGCTTGTGGATCTGGTGATGGGCCACAACAACCTGTACGTCAGCATTTTCGAGTCGGCGCAGAGTGAAACGCCCCTGCTCTCGATTGGCTCGAAGCAGGTCAACGTGGAGGTGCACAAGTTTCAACCATCCGCACAGCCGAAGGAACATGAGTGGCGCGACACCCAGGACCGCCCCTTGCTGACAGCTTCTCGCACCATGAATTTGGGCGACGGAACCGAAGTCAGCGTGTACATGACTATGGACCAGTCGTCCAATGAAGCGCTGCTTGATGCATTGCTCACCTGGGCCCTGATGATTTCCCCGCTCATCATCGCGCTGATCCTCGCAATCGGCTGGTGGACCGTACGCAGAGGTCTGCTGCCTCTGACCAAGTTCCTGAAAGTCGCCTCGAAGATCTCCACCGAGAGTCTTGACCATCGTCTGCCGACTAATGGGATGCCAGCAGAACTCAAAGAGCTCGCCGACGGTATCAACATCATGCTGGCTCGCCTGGATGACGGGGTTCAGCAGCTCTCGCAGTTTTCTGACGATCTTGCTCACGAACTGCGAGCGCCGCTATCCAACCTGATGGGTAAAGCCCAAGTTGCACTGACCAGAGAGCGATCGCTTCCCGAGTACAGGGAAGTGCTGGAGTCGTGCACAGAAGAGCTGGACCGCATGAGCCGCATGGTTTCCGACATGCTGTTCCTCGCTCAGGTCAGTCATCCGGCATCCATGGTGGAGTTCGAACCTGTGTCCCTGGTCGATGAAGTTCAGCGGGTGTGTGATCTCTTCAGCATTTCGGCAGAGGATGGCGAGATCCAGCTGCAGATCTCTGGCAGTGATGACGTGGTGCGCGGTAACCGCCTGATGATTCAACGAGCCGTCTCGAACCTGGTGTCAAATGCGATTCGCTACTGCCCTCGCGGTCGCACGGTCTACGTGAAAGTGCAACGCGGTGGTAGCGGCACGACCTTGAGCGTCGGCAACCCGGGCCGCGGGATCGCCAAGGAACACCATGCGCATTTGTTTGAACGGTTCTACCGCGTAGATAAGAGTCGAGCACGAAGCGAAGGGGGGACCGGTCTTGGCCTTGCCATCGTGCAGTCGATCATGAGCCTGCATCAAGGCTCGGCGAGCGTGGAAGTGACCGAGGAAAATTTCACCTGGTTCCACCTTCACTTTCCCGAAGCCCAGCTAAAGCAGTCGGCAAAGACCGCTGCTTGAAGCGCGCCCACTTGAAAAGGCCCGTCAATCGACGGGCCTTTTGTCTATGCAATGCCTCAGTGCCTAAGCACCACAGGGTCCATAGGTGACCGCAGAATTACCGACTTTATGATCTTTTGCTCTTCTGGGTTGGCGTTTCTCCACAGGTGGGAGAAGAATTGGGCATTCACTTTTTCCTGAGCGCTCACACTGCCGGCGGCCTCAATGAACTGCATGGTCGAGTACACACAGATCAGTGCCAGGATGAAGAATGCTGTCGCCACCACCATGACATAACGTTTGGCCAGCACCGGTGCCCGCTTTAGCTCCAGGATCGAGGCATCCGCTAATTTTGTCGCGGCAGTAAGCTCCGAAATCAGCGGTTGGATGGCGGTCTCGACTCCACGAGCGGCAGCGGAATATGCCTCTGCCGCAGCGCGTATGGCGACCTCTTCGGCATTGGACCAGGCTTTCTCAGCCTTTCGTACCTCCTCCTGAATCTGCCGACTGACAAGGTCAACCTCCTCCACCAGCTCGTTCGACTTTTCCAGAACAGCGTTGCAGGCCCTGGTCTGGGAGGCCAGCTCATCGAGCTGAACAGTGAGTTTTTCAGTGCTTCGGCGGAAGTCACCGACGGCAACTGACCAAGGCTCTATGTCATTCATGGCTATCTCCTAGAGCGGCCGGTGACGGCGCACGGTTTTATTTTGTTAGATATCAAAAATGTAATTTACGGAACAGTTTGAAGTCAGCCTCGACACAAGCGAGATAGACATGATCCTTCCAGATTTGCAGATTGGGCGCATCCGGCCAGCCGCCTAAATTACGGAATTGTAATTATTAACTCACCTTGTCGTTAGCTTCGCGATCCTAAACTACAAACCAACAAAGGCCGTCAGTCAGGCAGGCCTAGTAAGAACCGAGGCACACAATGAAATTTGTCAAATCTATCGCTATTGGCAGCCTGCTGCTTGGTCTCGTGGGTACCGCTTACGCTGAAGGTGGTTACGAGCGAGCGAAACAGTTCCAGGAAAACTTCCGAAATGAACAGGCTCGCTTATGGAGCGACGATTCTTCGGACCAGAACAAACAACAAGTCGCTCAAGAGCAAAAGAAAGAAAGCAAGGATGGTAAGGAACAAGCCGATAACTAAACGGCGGTTAAATAGGACTTCAAATGACGAAAGCAATCGACAAAAAAGCCAGGGTAAAACCTGGCTTTTTTGTGTCTGGCATTTAACCTTCGTTTGTTCGAGGCGTTTCCGCATTACTTTCTCCGACCAGACCTTCGGTACCTTGCTTGGCGTCTTTCCAACGGCACAGCAACAGCTGACTGGCGTTCGCTTCGGTGATCTCGACACAGCCCAGGTTGGCAGGCAGCTCAGCATTGCTGTCGAGTAAGCGCCGGGACAGGTAGAATGAGCTGTCACGAGGCCACTTTGCTGGGTACTGGATGTTTTCGGACTTCCCGCTGCTGTAGAACTCCGAGGAATTCGAGCGGCGACCAGGGTAGATCAGAGGGGCCGATTGAGCACATTCAACCAGGCCTGAACGACATCTCGCTGGTTCTGAGGCCTCTGCATCAACACCCCGGCATAGATGATGTCGACGCCGATGATTGGCAGTATCAACGCTCGCGGCAGCGCCCTAGTGATCCTTCGGCCAACCTCATTGATCCGACCGGACAGGAGCAACGCCGAGACAGGTACAGAACCAGCGGCAGCCAGTCGATCAGCCCTAGTTTTCCTGCGAGCGCTCCGGCTCCGAGCAGGGCACCACAGATCAGCGCGAAAACCAGCTCGGTGTTCATGCCAAAGATGCCGTCGTGCTCATGGCTCAGCCCTTCATGCTCTGCTTGGTCATCTGGGCGTTCAAGCGAACTTTTCATAACTCGTCCCTTCTGGGGGGCAAGACTATAAACTGCTCTATGCAGTTGAAAGACATTACTGTTGTGTAGTTGAGATTTATTTCACAGCTAACCCAGGGGCAGTCATTAAGGCATCTAGCCTAAATGACGTTCATCGAGCTCAATAAAAAATGCCAGGCACTGCCTGGCATTTATGAATTCTCTAAGTATTCTACTCACAGCAATTACTACTTGTTGTTGATGCATTGCGAGTACATGGAGTAGCGAACCGTCTTAAGCGTACCCTGAGAGTCCTCGAAGGTCATCAATCGCGGGTAAACTTGGCAGGTACGCGGGTCTTGGGACTGACGCACGAATTTCGCAACATCGATCTTCATGCCGTAATTGTAGTCCTGGATCTCCGGCATCGGTTTGCCATTTCTCTCGGCATAGTTCGCTACAGCAGTCTGATGCTCCTTGATGTATTGCAGCTGCTTGCTTTCAGAGTAAGTATAAGCCTGCGAAGCCATCGAGAACATAACAAGTGCAGCAGCAACAATTAGCTTTTTCATAGGAACCTCTCAAATTCAAATCATCTCGGGCGTAACTTTAGCAACGCAGAGGCATCACCGGCATGACGAGAAACTTACAATTTTGAAAGGTAAGTGCATCTATTTCATATAAAACAAAAAACCCACAACGCGTGTTGTGGGTTTTTGTATCTGGGGGGATCAGCTTACGGCTTCTGCCTCGTCGCCGTCTTCATCCTTGCGATGTGCCCAATGATACAGGGCCGGCAGGACCAGCAAAGTCAGCGCGGTGGAGGAAAGGATCCCACCAATTACCACTGTAGCCAGAGGCCGTTGAACCTCCGCACCGGTACCGGTGGCCAAGGCCATTGGGATGAAGCCCAGGGACGCCACCAAGGCTGTCATCAACACTGGTCGCAGTCGGGTGAGTGCGCCTTCATCGACTGCCTGCCTGAGCGTTCGTCCCTCTTCTCGCAATCCGCGAATGAAGGCAATCATCACCAGGCCGTTCAGTACCGCGACGCCGGAGAGTGCGATGAAGCCTACCCCTGCCGAGATCGAGAGCGGGATATCACGCAGCCAAAGGGCCACGACCCCGCCAGTGAGAGCGAATGGAATACCGGTGAAGACCAGCATGCCGTCCTTCAGGTTGTTGAACATCAAGAACAGCAAGGTCATTACCAGCAGTAAGGCTACCGGAACCACAATCTGCAGGCGCTTGGCTGCCGACTGCAGCTGCTCGAACTGGCCGCCCCAACTGGTCCAGTAGCCTGCTGGAATTTCCACCTTCGTTGACAAGGTAGATGCCGCCTCATCAACGAACGACCCAAGGTCACGGCCCCGGACGTTGGCGCTTACAATAACCAAGCGCTTACCGTTCTCGCGGCTGATCTGGTTCGGGCCCAACTGCAAGTCCAGCTTAGCGACCTGCGAAAGTGGAATGAAACCGATCTGATTAGCGCCCTGAGCCGCATTGGCAGGCACAGGAATCAGCAAACTAGACATACCCGCGACGTCGGTGCGTACAGCCTCAGGCAGGCGCACCACCATGTCGAATCGGCGATCACCCTCGTACAACGTTCCCGCTGTACGACCACCCACAGCAATCGCGATCGAATTCTGCACGTCCGCAATGTTCAGGCCGTAGCGTGCTGCTTTTTCCCGGTCGATGTTAATGGTCAGCACTGGCAGACCTGTGGTCTGCTCAACCTTGACCTCCGAGGAGCCTGGTACCGCTTTGAGCGCTGCGGCGATCTTATTGGCCGTGCTGTTGAGCACATCCATGTCGTCACCATAAACCTTCACCGCAACATCGCTGCGCACCCCGGAGATCAGTTCGTTGAAACGAAGCTGGATAGGCTGGGAGAGTTCATAGTTACTGCCCGGGACACTGGCTGCCGCCTTTTGAACCTCGGCAATGAGCTCCTCCCGCGACTTGTCGGGATCGGCCCATTGGTCCTTTGGTTTGAGCATGACGTAAGCATCGGAGATATTCGGTGGCATTGGGTCAGAGGCGATTTCAGCCGTACCGGTTCGGCCGAACATACGCTCAACTTCCGGTACCTGCTCGATGACTGCTTTTTCCAAACGCTCCTGCATGTCCACCGACTGGCTGAGGCTAGTACCAGGTACGCGCAAGGCTTGAAGAGCGAAGTCCCCCTCACTGAGACTTGGGATGAACTCGCTCCCCATGCGACTGGCAAGTACACCGCTGAGAACGACCAGTGCTAGTGCGGCGGAGAAAGCGATATTCCGATGCCCAAGCACCCACTGCAGCACAGGCTCATAACGCAGCCGCGCAGTGCGCATAACAACGCCCTCTTCCTCCTTGACCTTGCCAGTGACGAACATGGCGATCGCTGCCGGCACGAAGGTAACGGAGAGGATCATTGCACCCAATAGCGCCATCACAACGGTGAATGCCATGGGGTGGAACATTTTGCCCTCCACGCCGGTGAGGGCGAAGATGGGCAGGTACACCACCATAATGATCAGTTGCCCGAAGATCAGTGGCCGACGCGCTTCGCGGGCAGCAGCAAAGACCTCATGGAAGCGTTCGGTTTTGGTGAGCATACGGCCATGTTTGTGCTGCGCATGTGCTAATCGACGGATCGCGTTCTCCACGATGACCACGGCCCCGTCGACGATGATGCCGAAGTCGAGTGCGCCCAAACTCATTAGGTTGGCACTGACCTTGTTATTGAACATCCCTGTGAAGGTGAACAGCATGGACAGCGGGATCACCATCGCGGTGATCAACGCTGCACGGATGTTGCCGAGGAACAGGAACAGAATGGCGATAACCAGGATCGCACCTTCAACCAAGTTCTTCTTCACCGTCGCAATGGCTTTTTCAACCAAGTTGGTACGATCGTAAACGGTGACCGCAACCACGCCCTTTGGCAGAGTACGGTTGATGTCCGCAAGCTTCGCTGCGACAGCTTGGGACACAGTGCGGCTGTTCTCACCGATCAGCATGAATACTGTACCGAGCACGACCTCGCGGCCATTCTCAGTGGCAGCACCAGTACGAAGCTCCTTACCGATGCTGACGTCGGCGACGTTGCTGATGCGAATCGGTGCACCATCCACACTGGTGATTACGATGTTGGCGATGTCTTCGATGTTGCCGACTTGGCCCGGTGCACGAATGAGCAACTGCTCACCATTACGCTCGATGTAACCGGCGCCTACGTTGGCGTTGTTGCTTTCCAACGCGGCTACCAGATCATTCAGGGTCAACTTGTAGGTAGCCAGGCGCTTCGGATCCGGCGCAACCAGGAACTGCTTGGCAAAGCCACCGATGGTATTGATCTCTGCCACGCCAGGTACGTTGCGCAGCTGAGGCTTGATGATCCAGTCCTGGATTACCCGCAGGTCGGTGGGCGTGTAGGGCGTACCGTCTTCTTTGACCGCGCCCTCTTCGGCTTCAACGGTCCACAGGAAAATTTCGCCGAGGCCGGTTGAGACCGGGCCCATGACGGCATCTACGCCCTCTGGCAGCTGTTCCTTTGCAACCTGTAGCCGCTCATTGATCAGCTGGCGGGCAAAGAAGATGTCGGTGCCGTCCTTGAAAATCACGGTCACCTGAGACAGGCCCGAGCGAGACAGCGAACGGGTCTGCTGAAGACCTGGAAGACCAGCCATGGCCGTTTCAACTGGAAACGTGATCCGTTGCTCGGTTTCCAATGGGGAATAGCCAGGCGCTGCAGTGTTGATCTGCACCTGGACGTTGGTAATGTCAGGAACGGCATCGATCGGCAGCTTTTGGTAGCTGTAGATGCCGATACCGGCCATGATCAGGACAGCGATCATTACAACGATCCGCTGTTCAATGGCAAATCTGATGATACGTTCAAACATAAGAAATCATCCTGTCAGTTCGCATCAGTGACTGTGCTCGGCAGAGGCTTTGCCGAGCTCAGACTTGAGTGTGAAGCTGCCATTGGTAGCCACTTGAGCGCCCGCTTCGATGCCGTCCGTGATTTCCACGTACCCACTGTCACGGCGGCCCAGCTTTACTGGGCGGGTGTCGAAGCCCTCGGCGGTGCGTACGAAGACCGATGGTTTGTCCTCAACGGTCTGCACGGCGTGTTCCGGGACAGCCACCGCCACGCGATCAGTCTGGGACGTGACTGCGATGTTCACGAAAAGACCAGGACGCCAGGCCCCGTTGGGATTGGTCAACGTAACGCGGACGGTCGCTGCTCGGTTTTGCTCGCCCAACAGGCTGCCGACATAACCCACCTTGCCCTCGACCTCCACGTTCATGTCAGGTGAGGAAACCTTCACGGCGCGGCCGGTAGTGACCTTGGCCAAATCGGTAGGCGGTACAGCGAAAGTGGCCCAAACTTGGTTAAGGTCGGACAGAATAAAGGCGTTAGTCGCCTCGCTGACGACTTCCCCGACGGTCAAGTGTTTCTCCACCACTACGGCGTCAAAGGGAGCCCTGAGTTCGTAACGGTTACCGCCTACCGAACTGACCGAGGCACCGATCGCGCTGACTTTTTGCTTGGCGTTGGCCAGAGAGATTTCGGCTTCCTGCAGCGCCTGGCGAGCCTGGAGGTAGTCCTGCTCCGCAGAAATCTTGTCCTGCCAGAGCTGCTTCTCTCGGCTAAAAGTCACGCGCGCAAGTTCGACACGACGCTGAGCGGCTTGTTGCTCGCTGCGCAGGTCAGAGATCTGCTGGCTGGCAATCACCGCAAGGACTTGACCCTTCTTGACGGACTCACCCAAATTCGCCTGGACTGTTTCGACAACGCCTGGAACGCGAGGAACAACGTGCGCAGTGCGGTCCTCGTCAAAACGAATCTCACCCGGGAAGCTCACGACGGTTCCCAAATCACGAGGCGCTGCCGATTCCAGAGTCACGCCAGCTGCTTTGATCTGTTCAGCACTAAGGGTTAGCTTACCTTCTTCCTCACCGCCCTCTTCACTGTGGCCCTCCTCGCCATGACCTTCTTCACCGTGCCCATCTTCACTATGCTCCGCTTCACTGTTCTCTTTGTTAGCTGATCCGGCCTTCTTGTCATGGCCATGACCATCGTCAGCACCATGTTCTGCGTTAGTCGCCGCTTGTTGATCGGAACTGCTGTTCCAGGCGAGGCTGCCAAATCCAAGGATTGCCACAGCGGCTACCGCGAGGGCGATCTTGCGTTTGTTTTCCATTGCTACTCCTGCTGATCGTAGGCACCGGCAGGTTTAAACGCCGAGTGCCGAGAAAAATGTATGCCCCGTTCAGCGTGCGCCGGCGGTCGAGCCTACTTCGCCATAAACCCTTTCTACTTGCGCACGCGCATTGGTCGCCGCTGCCAGCGAGTCGAGATACTGGCCACGAGCAAGGATCAAGGTGCGCTGGGCGTCCAGTACTTCGATAAAGCCGAATTTCCCCATCTCGAATCCGCGGGTTGCGGTATCCACGGCCTGCTGGGCTGAGGGCAGAATGGTCTTGTCGTAGGACTCAACTTCTTGCATGGCGGTGGACCACTGGTTCAGCGCGGTTTGGGTTTGGGCGCGCAGTCTCAACTCGACAGCGTTACGCAGGTCGCGGGCCTGATCGGCACGTCGAGAAGCGGAAAGAATGTTGCCTTGGTTACGATCAAACAGCGGCAAAGGCATGGACAGACCAACGACATTGACTCGCTCGCGCACCGAGCGGTCGTACTGGCTACCCACGCTTACCGTGAGGTTTGGAATACGCTGAGCTTTTTCTGCGCCAAGCGAGGCATCGCTCTTATCAATCTCCACCACTGCCTGCCGCATTTCCGGAGTCTGATCGAGCTTTGCCAGCAACTCTTCAGTGCGCGGCGGCATGCCAGGAGACAAGGTTGGTGATTCAAGGCGATCGAATATGGTCACAGAACTCCCCGTGACTTGGGCGAGTTGCTGGTAAGCATTCGCTTTTTCCGTTTCGGCGCGACGGACCTGCAACCGGGCTTCAGCCAGTTGAACCTGGGCGCGGGTAGCCTCCACAGGTGAAGATTTACCTGCGCGAACTCGACCATCGACAATGCGAAGGCCGCGCTCAGTAAGTTCAAGGGATTGTTTAGCGAGGTCGAGTCCGGTTTGGGCTCGTAATGCAGCGTAAAACGCCTGCACGACGTCTGCACGCAGACCATTCACGCGTCGGTCCAGTTCCAGTTGTGCAACACTCTGGCCGTATGTGGCGACATCTACGCGGGCTCCCCGCTTACCACCGAGCTCCAAGGTCTGACTTAGCGTAACGGTCGTTGTGCTGGTGTTACGCTGTGTGTCCTCCATCTCATACGAGATTTCGGGGTTTGGAATCAGCCCGGCTTGCTTGCGCGCACCGTCCGCGATGCCGATTTCCTGACGTGCCGCCGCGAGGTCTGGGTTGGCATCCATTGCCGTCGACAGCGCTTGGGGCAAGCTGATGCTTTGGGCAAATGCGGTGGGTGCCAGCAACCCGGAAATCACCGCACAGAGAGCGGCAATTTTCCACGGTGAGACGTAGGTCTTGGATAAGACATTGCGGTTATACCGGAGCACTTTCTTGGTCCTCGTGCACAAACTTCGTTAGCTTGGCCAGAACGCCGAAATAGCTGCCAAGCCCCACTGGATTAGGTGATGGCACTCTAAAGAGCGGTAGCTATCAGAGGGGTGGCTAGAAAATTACAATTTCGTAAGAAAAGCTTGTAATGCCCGAAAACGCTGATGACACAGTCGAACCACCGAATTTCATTGCGAACGCGAGAGATGGCTAGCATGCGGCGTCAATGACCAAAATAACGACCAGATGACGAAATTGTAATTTTCCTATCACCATCCCGTTATCTTCCGCCTGCAAATATGAGCTCGGCGCTACGCGAGGCGCGCCGCCGGCTCAGAACTTATAACGACACCCGCGCCGGAAAACATAATAAAAACTGCCGTAAATCAAAGGAGCATCGGATGAAAATCAAAGTACCACTGTATTTGGCGGCAGTTTCGGCGCTGTCTGGAAGCTATGCAGTTACTGCTCAAGCTGAAGATAAGCCCGAAGGTTTCATCGAAGGTAGCAGCCTTACAGTGCTCAACCGCAACTTCTATTTCAATCGTGATAACCGCGACAGCTCAGCTCCCACTTACAACAGCGGCAAGGGCAACACCAATGGCTACTCCGAGGCCTGGGCGCACGGGATCATCACCAAATTCAACTCTGGTTTTACCCAAGGGACGGTCGGCGTTGGTGTTGATGCCTTTGCCATGATAGGGCTTAAGCTCGATACTGGTGACGGGCGCAACGGCGGTCGTAGTTCATTCGACGTCATGCCTGTTGATAACAAAGGCGAAGCTCGCGACGAATACACCAAGGTTGGCGGGGCGGCTAAAGTTCGCTTGTTTGATACGGTCGTGAAAGTGGGTGATGTTTTCCCGTCGACGCCAGTTGTTGCATCAGGCGACTCGCGCCTGTTGCCTGAAAGCTTCCGCGGTGTGACCGTTGAGAACACCAGCATCCAGGGCCTCACCCTGCAGGGTGGCCGACTGCATGCGATGAGCCAGCCGGTCTCCAGCAATCTGAATGATAACTTCGCAACTTTCTACGGTGGCCCGGTTAACTCGCCTTGGGTAGGCTACGGTGGCGGTGATTACGCGATCAACGATAACTGGACCGTGAGCGTATACGCCAGTCAGTTGAAAGAAGTCTGGAACCAGTACTACGCTGGCACCAGCTTCGCCTATCCACTGAATGACGACCTTGCGCTGATTGGCGGCTTCAACTATTACAAAGCCGTGGATGAAGGGAAGCAGCGCCTAGGCGAGTTTGACAACGATATCTGGAGTGCCAAGGTCGGGGTCCGTTACGGCGCTCACACCCTGGCCCTGTCGCACCAACGCAACAACGGCGACGATGATTTCGACTACCTGCGTCAGTCAGACTCGATTTTCGTCGACAACTCTATCCAGTACAGCGACTTCAACTCGCCGAAAGAGCGTTCCTGGATGCTGCGCTACGACCTGAACTTCACCAGCTACGGCATTCCTGGTCTGACGTTCATGACCCGCTACGCCAGAGGCTCGGGCGCAGACTACTCGAACGCCAACCAGTTCTACATGCGCACCGACGCCAACGGTGATCCGCTCACCAATCAGAAACGTTGGGAGCGTGACGTAGAGGTTAAATATGTCGTGCAAACTGGTCCAGCAAAAGACCTGTCCTTCCGGTTGCGCCAGGCCACCACGCGTGCCACTGCATTCGAATCGGATCTGGATGAAACTCGTGTGATCATTGAGTACCCGCTTTCGATCCTGTGATTCTCTAAGGGGATCAGTTTATTCGTAAACTGGTCTCTTCAGAAAAATGTGCATTACGAATTCACCTTGAGTGGCTTAAGTGCTCCTTTGGTAAAAGGTGGATATTTGGCGCCCTTTGGGCGCCTTTTTTTTACCTAAAATTCAATCAACCGTTCGAGTGTACGCATTGCATGCCGGTGAAACTCATGGCTGCACCAATGACCAGTTTCCTCGACATGAGTAACTTCGCCGTCATCTGAACGGAACAAAGTCAACACAAAGAAGAAAACAACCACATACTTCATAAGGTCAAATTACCTATTGGAGAGAGGGCCCGCACCTGTCAAACCCAAACCGCGAAAAGATATACCTCCAGACTATCAATCATATTACCTGGAAATTACAAATCCGTCATTTAGGCCCCGCCCAGCTCATTTTGATTTACCATTCCTTTCAATAATGCCGGCGCGCGTGCGCGGTTAATTGCTCAGTGATATCGAGACAAAATCCCATGCGAATTCTGGTAATTGAGGACGAAGTAAAAACTGCGGAATATGTGCGTCAAGGCCTTACAGAATGCGGTTATGTCGTCGATTGCGTGCATACCGGGTCAGATGGGCTATTCCTAGCCAAGCAACACGAATACGAGTTGATTATTCTTGATATCAATCTGCCAGAAATGGATGGGTGGCAGGTACTTGAGCTTTTGAGGCGTAAAAATTGCCCCTCCCGCATCATGATGCTCACGGCGAGAAGTCGTTTGGCAGATAAGGTCCGGGGTTTGGAGAACGGTGCAGATGACTACCTGATCAAACCATTTGAGTTCCCAGAACTGCTAGCCCGGGTTCGCGCCTTAATGCGCAGGTCTGAACACCCTGCATCTGTGGAGATCATTCGTGTCGCTGACCTGGAGCTAGACCAGAGCCGTCACAGGGCCTTCAGGGACGGCCAGCGTATTGATCTGACGACGAAAGAGTTTGCACTTCTGCACTACCTAATGCGCAATACCGGCGTGGTGCTCAGCCGCACACAGATCATCTCACAGGTCTGGGATATGAACTTCGACTGCGATACAAACGTTGTAGAAGTGTCGATTCGAAGACTTAGAGCCAAGATCGATGACCCTTTCGAGACGAAGCTGATCCATACGCTTCGCGGTGTGGGCTATGTGCTTGAGAAGCGTTGATCGCCCGCTACTTAGTCATGAAAACAGAGCCAGGGATCATGCATGTAAGTCGAGCCATACTGTTTTTGACCCTTAGCGCGCGTTTCCTCACTAAACGTATGAGGTGTGCTGGACATAAGGTATAGCATAGATTATCAACAGGTAACGGAAGGCCAAGCGTATGCCAGAGCTGACGCACGCTCAGCGGACATTGTTTTTAACAGCGCCATGGCTTACCTCTGATACTGTGCGCCGGCGATGAGGTTAACCTCCCGACTACAGCACCAAGCAGGCTCAGTCGCCGCTCAACGATGATGGCGCCCGCCGGCTTTTCTGGTTCGTTGCAGGGCTACTCACGGTCATTGCCTTCGTCATGGCCACCCTCTCTGTGCATCTTCTCACCTCGCTCAAGGAACTTGGCCTTCCAACGGTCACGGTGTTGGCGGTGGGGATGGTCCTTGGGCCGGCCCAGGTGGTGGCAAGAGTATTGGAGTTCTCGCTTGCTCGGCATCTTCACCCAACCTGGTCGGCCGTGCCGGCGTGTTGGTGAGCTTCATCGGCATCTGCTTATTCATTCCTGGCGTGCCTTGGCTGGCATTCCCTGCAGCAGCGCTGTAGGGCGCCGGCATCGGGATTCTCACTATTGCCAGAGTCATCTTGCCTCTGGTGCTGTTTGGCAAGGGTATCGCGCACGCATGGGAGCATTAGCTCGCCCAATGGTCTTGGCGCAGGCCACGGGGCCGTTTGCTACGGCCTTTGTGCTGAGTACTCAAGGCGCACCTGTGCTCTTGCTCATGGCGGCGATGGTCGCTGTCGCGCTAGATAGCAGTTTCAAACTGCCCCTCAACCCAGTGCAACGTAGGTGAAGCTGGTGATTCTGCCCTCAAATCGGGGTACCCGCTAGATTTCCCCCCTAGCTTTGCCTTTGACTCTGCCTGGGGGTATACCGCCAGGGGATAATCGGCCTGCTTTGTCTTTGCGGATTGCCCTGCCAATTGACGGGGCCTACATAAGCCGTTTCCAATGCCCTCGACGTAGAACCATTCGCTCCGGCCGAAGCTGGCTGGTGGGCGTGAGCCAAGAGGCGTATCCTACAAATGCTTGCTCCGAGACTTGTTGGCCTACAGCCTCCCCTGGGAGACATCTGATAGCCCGCCGCCGAGGCGGGCTTTTTTGTCATCAGATCCGTAAGGCAGCGCCTTGGTGAATGGCTGCCCAAGCTAGGCTCCGCCAGAGCGCATGCTCAACATCAGCGGACTACCCGTCTCCCTAGCCAGACGGTTAACGACGTATCCATATCCTTTGTCAGGCGCATGGAAAGCTGACTGGGCGAAAACGCTTACGCAGCCATTGCTTCGCAGGATGCAGCGCAGGCCAAACAGGTCTGTGCGCAATGCTGACAGTGGTCTGCCTTATGCTTACCGCACGCCTCCCCGCAGGCGCGGCAAATCCTTGCGCACAACGCACAAAATTCCTTGGCGAGCATGCTTTCTCGTGTCATCAAGGTAGCCGCCAGCTTGCACATATCTGCGCAATCCCTGTCCAGCTTGATGCAGTCAGCCATCATTTTTACGTCCTGCTCTCGCAGGCAGGCTGACGCGCAGACTTCACAGGCCAGCGCGCAGCGCATGCATTCCGAGATGCATTCATCAAAGCTACTGTTCATGATCATATCTCCGGTATCGGGTCGATGAGATGCCAGTGCACCGTCTCATGACGGTATGTAGCGTTCGACCTGACGGGGGCCTGAAGATTGATTACATTTATGTAAGCTTGTCCGAATCATCTCGGTATGAAGGCGTGCCCGATCATTCAAGGCTTTTCAATCACTGCTTCTGGATGCTCACGATTTTCGCGACACTTCCCTCCATACGGAACCCAAATTTCACCTTGTCTCCTACGTTCAAGCCCTTCAGCTGTGCAGGCTCAGCTTGGAAGCCCATGGTCATCGCCGGCCATTTGAGCTCTGCTACCGGGCCGTGCGCCAAGGTGATTTTCCCGCTTTGAGGATCCAGCGCCTTAATTGTCCCTTCCGCATGCGCAGTGGGCGCCGCCTGGCTGCCTTGGCCACCCTCGGCGGAGGCTGGCATTTTCTTCATGTCCATACCATCCATGTCCTGGGCATGCACACTGGCGGCGAAAGCTGTGACCAGGCCTGCGATGACAATTAGCTTTTTCATTGGATTTCTCCTGAGAGGTTGGGGGTAGTTACAGCAAGTTCGCGGCGACGGATCAGCCAGTACGCCGCAGGGATTACAAAAAGTGAAAGCAAGGGGGCGGTGAGCATGCCGCCCACCATGGGCACCGCGATGCGGCTCATGACCTCGCTGCCGGTACCGCTGCTCCAGAGGATGGGCAGCAGGCCTGCAACGATGACCGCCACAGTCATTGCCTTGGGCCTGATGCGTTGCACCGCGCCCTCACGGATCGCGTCGAGCAGCGTTGCTCGTGTGGTTTCGCCGTTGGCCTGACGCTCCGCCCAAGCGTTATTCAGATAGATGAGCATGATCACTCCGAACTCCGCCGCTACGCCGGCCAGGGCAATGAAGCCAACGCCTGTGGCCACTGAGAGGTTGTAGTCCAGCAGGTAGAGCAGCCAGACGCCCCCGGTTAGGGCGAAAGGTAAGGTGCCCATGATGAGCAGTGCTTCACCGAGGCGGCCGAAGGTCAGGTAGAGCAGCACGAAGATGATGGCCAGCGTCGCCGGCACCACCCAGGCCAGACGGGCGTTCGCCCGCTCCAGGTATTCGAACTGGCCGGAGTAGCTCAAGCTCATGCCTGGATCGAGTTTTACCTCGCTGTTGATCGCCTGACGTAGGTCTGCCACAACAGACGATAGGTCCCGGCCACGCACATCGATGTACACCCAGCCCGAGGGGCGAGCATTCTCGCTCTTGAGCATGGGGGGGCCATCAGCGATACGTATGCGGGCCACGCTGCCGAGGGTCAGCTGGCCGCCCTGCGAGGTGTAGATCGGCAGCTGACGCAACGCCTCCACCGAATCACGCCATTCGCGTGGATAGCGCACGCTGATCGGATAGCGGGCCAAACCTTCAACCGTTTCCCCGATGGTTTCGCCACCGATGGCGCCGGCGACAATGGCCTGTACGTCGGTGATGTTCAGGCCGTAACGGGCTGCGGCATGGCGGTCGATATCCAGATCAATGTAGCGGCCGCCAGTCAAACGCTCTGCCAGCGCCGAAGTCACTCCAGGCACCTTTTTCGCTGCCCGCTCCACAGCGAGGGTAGCCCGGTCTATCTGGTCAAGGTCACTGCCGGCAACCTTGACGCCGATCGGGCTCTTGATGCCGGTGGCCAGCATATCGATGCGGTTGCGGATGGGCGGGATCCAGATGTTGGTCAGCCCAGGCACACGCACAGTGCGATCAAGCTCCTCGATGAGCTTCTCCGTGGTCATTCCTGGACGCCACTCAATCTTGGGCTTGAGCCGAACGGTGGTTTCGAACATCTCCAGCGGTGCCGGGTCGGTAGCTGACTCGGCGCGGCCGGCTTTACCAAAGACACTGGCCACTTCGGGAACGGTTCGAATCAGACGATCCGTTCGCTGCAACAGCTCTGAAGCTTTCTGCGCCGAGAGTCCAGGCAAGGCTGAAGGCATGTAGAGCAGATCACCTTCATCGAGCGGAGGAAGGAACTCGCCCCCAAAATGATTCAAGGGCCACAGACTGCTGAGCAGGATGAGCAATGCTCCAGCGAGGGCAACCAGAGGCCGGCGCAGGACGACCTCCAATGCCGGACGGTACAGCCGGATGAGGCCCCGGTTGAGCGGGTTGCGCTGTTCCGCAGGCAGTGGCCCTCTGATCCAGTATCCCATCAGCACCGGAATCAGGGTCACCGATAGCGCAGCCGCCGCTGCCATTGCGTAGGTCTTGGTAAAGGCCAAGGGTGCAAAGAGGCGTCCTTCCTGGGCTTGCAGCGTGAACACCGGGATGAACGAAAGCGTGATGATCATGAGGCTGAAGAACAGTGCCGGCCCTACCTCGACGGCTGCCTCCGTCATTACCCTCCAATGCGCTTCTCCCCGCAAAGGTTGACCAGGATGCCGGATATGCCAGGCCTCAACACGTTTGTGGGCGTTCTCGATCATGACCACGGCAGCGTCCACCATTGCACCGATGGCAATAGCGATTCCGCCAAGTGACATGATGTTGGCGTTGATGCCCTGATGACGCATGACGATCAGCGCAATCAGGATTCCCACGGGCAGCGACACGATAGCCACCAACGACGAGCGCAGGTGCCAGAGAAACGCTGCGCATACCAACGCCACTACCACGAATTCCTCGATCAGCTTGTGACTGAGGTTCTCCACGGCACGGTCGATCAACTGGCTGCGGTCGTAGACGGTGACAAGTTCCACCCCAGCTGGCAGGGCTTTCTTCAGGGTTTCGAGCTTGGCCTTGACGTGCGCGATGGCCTCACGAGCATTCTTCCCGCTGCGCAGGATCACCACACCTCCTACGGCTTCGCCGAGGCCGTCCAGTTCGCCTATGCCTCTGCGGGCTTCCGGGCCTATCTGCACCGTAGCGACGTCGCCTAATGTCACCGGCACGCCCTTGGTAGCCAGTCGCAGGGGTATCGCTCTGAAATCATCCAGCGATCGCAGGTAGCCGGCCGCACGTACCATGAATTCCGCTTCGCCCTGCTCCAGTACACCGCCACCGGTCTCCTGGTTGGCCTTGCCTATAGCCTCCACCACCTCAGCCTGGGTGATCCCGAGGCTGGCCATACGCAGTGGATCGAGGACGACTTGGTACTGCTTGACCATACCGCCGATGGTGGCCACCTCAGCGACATCCGGCAGGGTCTTGAGCTCATAGCGCAGGAACCAGTCCTGCAGGCTGCGCAGTTGCGACAGGTCATGGCCGCCGTTGCGATCGACCAACGCATACTGATAAATCCAGCCCACCCCGGTGGCGTCCGGGCCCAGTACCGGCTTGGCTGCCGCAGGTAATCGCGATTGCGCCTGGCTCAGGTACTCAAGCACCCGTGAGCGCGCCCAATACAGATCGGTGCCGTCCTCGAACAGCACATAGACGAAGCTGTCACCGAAGGCGGAGAAGCCGCGAACCGTTTTGGCCCCCGGAACCGAGAGCATGGTCGTGGTCAGCGGATAGGTCACCTGATTCTCAACGATCTGGGGAGCCTGGCCTGGGTAGGACGTGCGGATGATCACCTGCACGTCCGACAGGTCGGGCAAGGCGTCGATTGGTAGGCTACGCACCGAGACGAAGCCCCATGCCACCAGAAACAGCGTGGCGAGGAGCACCAGCACACGGTTGCCTACCGACCAGCGGATCAGTTTGGCAATCATGGTTGGCCCTCTAACACTTTGATCTGCTCAACTACCATGCCCTCGTCGCGTTCGCGTATGCCAAAGCGAATCTGCGCACCGATCTTGAGGCCATCAAGGAGAGACTGCTCAGCCACAGGGAAGGTCATGGTCATCCCTGGCATGCCCAGGGTGATGAAAGGACCGTGGGCAACGGTGAGCTGGGTGCCGTCTATCTGCACGACACGGCCATCCGCTTCATGCAGGGCTGGCCCCGCATTAGGCTGACTATCCTGCGCCGTCGCCGCCTCGATGCCTTTCAAATTAGCGTCGGAGTCCAACAGGAATTGCCCGGACGCGACGATGCGCTGTCCTGCCTGAAGACCCTGCAACACCGCAACTTGGCCTTTGCTCTCCTGGCCCAACACGACTTCCACCGGCCGGAAGCGACCACCGTCTTCAGCCAGCATCACCAGGTCTCGCTTGCCGGTGCGGATGACCGCCTCGGCAGGCACCAAGAGGCTTTGCCCGGCAGGCTCGCCGGGATGGAGAGCCACTTGAGCAGTCATCCCAGGACGAAGCCGCCCATCTCGGTTGGGCAACTCGATACGCAGGCGCAACGTGCGGCTCTGCAAATCGGCATCGGCGAGCAACGCGGTCAACTTGCCCGGTATGGGATCGCCTGGGAACGCTGGCAATTGCGCCCGCACAGGCTGGCCTTCGCGAAGACCTTGAGCCTGGGCTTCCGGCACAGCCGCTTCCAGCCAGACGTTGGCCACTCCATTGATCCTCGCCAAGGTAGCCCCCGGCGTCAACGTCATGCCGGGTCGCAAATCGAGAGCTTGGATTACACCGGCAGTGGGTGCGGAGAGGGTGACCGAGAGCTGCACCTTCCGGGTGCTCGCGACCCGGTTGATCAGGTCGGCCGGCATGCCGGCGAGCACGAGCCGCTGTCGTGCCGCCGCCGCCAGCTGCGCGTCGCCGGAATGCCGCAGCGCCAGGTATTCCTCCTGCAAACCCGCCCACTCCGGGGTCAGCACATCGGCTAGCGGAGCGCCTTTGGCAACGATGTCGCCCGTCGCTCGGCCATAGACGCGTTCGACGTAACCGCCAGTTCTGGCCTGCAACACGCTGAAGTCGCGTTCGTCGAACGTCAGAACGCCGCTCACACTCAGGGTCCGTTCTAGCCGCCCAGCCGTCACCGTTGCCAATCGAATCCCAAGGTTTTGCTGGAGCCCAGTCGAGACCTGAACCGCAGGCTGCTCCTCGCCAGCCGTGTCATCCGAATACTTGGGCACGAGCGGCATGTCCATGAACGGCGATTTTCCGGGCGCCGGGAAGTGCTGCTGGGGATACATCGGGTCATACCAGTACAGCGCTTTTTTTTCCTCACCTACTGGCTGGGATGGGGAATACGCACCTCTTCCACCTAGCCAGAAGCCCGCGCCTATCCCAATTGCAAGGGCAGCAGCCACGAGCCAACCAATCGACCTATTCCTCATGCCCGCACCTCTCCATAAACGAAATGCAGACGCGCTGCTGTTGCCGCCAACTGTCCTTGCAGGTCCACATCCTGTAGCAGCGCTTCCACACGCTGCCGGCGTGCCGACAGCACTTCACTCAACGGCGACTTACCGGCGCGGTAGTCCGCCAGAGCGAGGCGTACCCGGTCCTCGGCCAGGGGCAAAAGTGTTTCGCGACTGCGCCGCACTGCCCGTTGCAAGCGGTGGTACTCGGCAAGGTCTGTTTCAAGCTGGGCTTGATGCTCGCGCAGGGCAGCGTCCTGCTCATCTTCCAATTGGCGAACTTGTGCGCGTCGTGCCGCAATCATCGGGTCTTGCCGTGAGCTGGTGAACAACGGCAACTGGAAGCTGACTTGCAGACTGACCATGTTGCTGAAGTCCGGGCCACGGCGCTGATAATCCACTCCCCAGGACCAATCCGATTTCTTTTCCGCCTGAGCCTGGTGTACCTGGGCCTGAGCCTCGCGTGTCATGGCGTTGTAGGTATTGAGCTCCGGATGGGCATGGACGGAGTGCAAGTATTCAGCTGCGTCTACAGGCCAGACAGGGAAGGTCGGCGCGCCTACTTCGGCGTCCTGCCCAATCCAGCGCTTCAGCGCGGCTCGCGCTTGGGCTGCCTGACTCAACAAAACGTCTTTCTGCTCGTCCAGCTGCGCGGCTTCTTGCTTGGGAGCCAGCGTATCGGCGGTAGAGCCTGCGCCTCCGGCCAGGCGGGCCCGCACTGTGGAAGCCAGCAGCTGGTTTTCTTTGTAGAAAGCGTCGAACTGTTCAAGCTTTCGCTGCACGGTGTACGCAGTAACCCAAGCCTGTGCGGTTGCCGCCCTAACCTTCAAGCGTTCGAAGATCGCCTCGGCATCGACTCGCTCGACCGTGGCCTGCGCTGTTTTTACGCGAGCTTTGCGCTTGTCCCGGTTCGGTACTTCTTGGGACAGGCCAACCACCTGCATGGTCATGAAGTCTCTGTTCATGCTCCAGCGATCGGTGCCTTCAATCGGCAGGTTTTGTACCCCGAGATTCAGGCGCGGATCGGGTAGTTCGCCCGCTGGAATGACTGCGCTGCGCGCAGCTGATGCCTGCTCCTGGCGGGCCTGTAGAGAGGGAGCGTTACGTTCAGCCAGTTGCAGCGCCTCATCCAGCGACAGCGTTGCAGCCTGTGCCGAGACAGCCGGCAGCAGTATGAACAGGACGGCCGTGGTTATCCGTCCCTGAAAACGTTGGGGAGTCATGAAAATGATTCCTCGAAAGATCAGCGCCCAGGCGCGTGCCATCGCCCCACTGCTAGGCGGAACGACGGTGTGAAATTAAGAGGGAATCAGACGCGGGGAGGCCGCCATGGATCGGGGGGAGAGCCTGTTGCTATGCCTACCGCGTAGGTATCGGCAGGTCGTGGCTTGGCAAAGGTCAGCCCAGGCGTCAGGAAGCTGAGCTGTACGGTACTGGCAGTCCTGCACTCCTGGCCGACCTTGCAGGATTTGGCGTGATCGCCGGCCTTGCCCAGGTCTTGGTCCTGGCAGCAGTCATGATCCATACCCGCCATCATTTCCATGCCCATGGTCTGCATTGGGCAAGGTTCAGTCGCCGAATCGATGCCCGCCATCCCGTTAAGCGGAAGCGCCATGATAAGCATCAGGATGGTGAGCAGTCGAATGAACCGATTCATGATGGGCGAGTATAGGTTACCGGGATGAGTTCAGCATTAAGGGGTTGAGGCTGCACTAACCAACCGCTTGGAGGCTGGGAGACTGATGAAGAAAGTTGTGACACCTTCCGCTGAAGTACACCAGATTCGTCCACTATGAGCCTCGATGATAGAGCGGGTTATCGACAGCCCCAGGCCTGCATTGCTTGGGCCGCCTTCGCGCCTGGCTGGATCGGCTCGATAGAATCGGTCGAAGATCTTGCCAATGTGCTGGGGGTCGATGGTTACCCCGCTGTTACGCACGGAAAGCGTCACGCTTTCAGGCGTCTGCTCGATCTGCACTGATATCTCGTTGCCTTCCGGGGTGTAGCGCAACGCGTTCGATAAAAGGTTGGAAAGCGCTCGGTCAATCATCAGGCGATCGCCACGAACCTTGCCACGACCTTTGAGGGTCAGCTGAATGCCTTGATCCTCAGCCAGGAACTGGTAGTACTCGAACAGCTTGAATACGAGTTCGGAAAGCTCCACATCGATCTGCTCGGGCACGATCAGACCATTATCCGCATTGGCGAGGAACAGCATGTCGTCGATCATGCGCGACATGCGCTTGAGGTCTTCCAGGTTCGAATAGAGGTTTTCCTCATAGGCATCCAGGTCACGCTTCTTGGTGAGCACCACTTCGGTATGGGTCAGAAGGTTGCTGACAGGCGTTCTCAACTCATGAGCGATATCGGCAGAGAAGTTGGACAACCGAACGAATGCATCCTCCAACCGTCCCAGCATCCCGTTGAAAGACAGGATGAGCTCCTGAAGCTCAAGCGGTACGGGCTCCAGGGGAATGCGCTCGCGGAGCGATCTTGCCGACATCCCGGTGGCCACTTTGGTGATTTGCCCAACAGGCCGAAGCCCACTCTTGGCCACGACCCAACCCAAGCCTGCGCTCACAATCGCGCTGATCACCAGGCCGATGCCGAACCACCATTGCAGGGTGACAAAGAAATGCGCGTGAGTGGTGACATCGAGCATCAGCACGGCCGTCACCGGCTCCGGCTCGCCTGCAATGGTCAGCTGGGCGGTAATGCCGCGAAAGTTCTGCGATTCATCCTGCCATTCCCAGACCGCACCCCGGTGCGCCTGCTCGAATCGCTGAGGAATTTGGGAGGCTTTGGGGTCTGAAAAAAGGACCGTACCGTCAGCCTTGGTGATTTTCGCCGACAAATCCTGATGTGCGCCGAGCAATGCCCGCAGCTGCTGCTCCTGATCGTGGAGCCCGCCTCGCGCTGCTGAGATGGACAGGATATGACGCGTTGACTCCAGCTTTTCGGAAAGCGCCTGCTCATCCAGCATCCGGAAATGGTGCTGACTGAGCCCGTAGAAAGCCACCCCGGCAACCACCAGGACAGCAGTCACCGCGAACATGAACATCAGGGTCAGTCGCTTGACGAGCGATGATTGCGGGCGCATCACTCGGGCACATCCATCATGTAGCCCATGCCTCGGGCGGTATGGATGAGCTTTGGCGCGAAGTCGTCATCTATTTTGGCCCGCAGTCGGCGAATCGCTACCTCGATCACGTTGGTGTCACTGTCGAAATTCATGTCCCACACCTGAGAAGCGATCAGCGACTTTGGGAGGACCTCGCCGCGACGGCGCATGAGCAGCTCCAACAGGGAAAACTCCTTGGCAGTAAGGTCAATCCGCTTGCCGTTTCGCGTAGCTCGACGCTTGAGCAGGTCTACCTCAAGGTCTGCCATCTTCATAGTGGTTTGAGCAGAACCACCGTTGCCTCTGCGCAGCAACGTGCGAACCCGAGCCAGCAGCTCCGAGAACGCAAAGGGCTTCACCAGGTAATCATCCGCGCCCAGTTCCAAGCCTTTCACGCGGTCGTCTACGCCGTCTCGGGCCGTCAAGAAAAGGACCGGCACATCCTGCCCCGCCGCACGGATCTTGCGCAGGACCTCCCAGCCATCGAGCCCCGGCATCATCACGTCGAGGATCAGCAAGTCATACGCTTCGCTCTGTGCCTGTTGCAAGGCGTCAGCGCCTGTCATGACCCGGTCAACGGTGAAGCCAGCTTCTGTTAGGCCTTGCTGGAGGTAGACACCGATTTTTGGCTCATCTTCGGCTACGAGTAATTTCATCTGCTCTCATCCACGCGGGGTGCATCTCCAGTTTGCAGGAAAAAAGTCGCCCAACCAGAAGCTGACGGAAAAGTAATGTCGAGATCAGTTTTCTGACAGCACCGCGAAGCTAACTTGACCCTGTACCTGACGCCATGAGGCGCAGAACCCACTGAGGATCTCCAGATGAACATGGTCAAAGCAATTGTGATGGTCGTTACCTTCGGCATGGCAGGCATCGCCCTGGCAGAGGGCGGCGCGGACCGGACCTTTGCGCGGATGGAAGCGGCTCGCCAAAGCTCCATGCAGGCCTACCAGGTTGCGCAGGAGAAGAAAGAGCAGGCCCCAGTCGCCGCCCAGTCGAGCAAGCACGCGGGCCACGAAAGCTGCTGATCCGAGCTTACAGAAATGTAATCACCCCGGAATCTGAACTATGGCAGTTTCAGACTACGGCCTCTCATCAGCCTCGCGCAGTGGCGAAAGTCTACGAGACTGGTGAGAGCTCCAATGAACCCAAGGGCTGCGCCATCGAGCAGCCTGGATATCAGCGATCTACCTGACTGGACGCAACGGCATGCAAAGCAAAACCACGAGACGATCTTTCGTCAAAGGCCTGGCCGCTACCGGAATTTTGGGTGGGCTCGGCATGTGGCGCGCGCCGGTCTGGGCCGTGACCAGCCCTGGCCAACCGAACGTGCTCAGCGGCACGGACTTCGATCTGTATATCGGCGAACTGCCCGTCAACATCACGGGTGCAGCTCGTACGGCCATGGCCATCAACGGCTCCGTGCCAGGGCCGATCCTGCGGTGGCGCGAAGGCGACACCGTGACGCTGCGCGTACGCAACCGGCTGAAACAGGACACCTCCATTCACTGGCACGGCATCATCCTGCCCGCCAACATGGACGGTGTGCCGGGCTTGAGCTTCCACGGCATCGCTCCCGATGGCATGTACGAATACAAGTTCAAGGTCCACCAGAACGGCACTTACTGGTATCACAGCCACTCAGGCTTCCAGGAGCAGTCCGGGGTCTATGGGGCGTTGGTGATCGATGCCAAGGATCCGGAGCCGTTTGTGTACGACCGTGATTACGTCGTCATGCTCAGCGATTGGACGGATGAAGACCCGGCGCGGGTACTCTCCAAACTCAAGAAGCAATCTGACTACTACAACTTCCACAAGCGCACAGTTAGCGACTTCGTTGACGATGTGAGCGAGAAAGGCTGGTCGGCCGCTGTAGCGGATCGGAAGATGTGGGCTGAAATGAAGATGAGCCCCACCGACCTCGCTGACGTGAGCGGGTATACCTACACCTACCTCATGAACGGCCAGGCTCCGAACGGCAACTGGACGGGACTCTTCAAGCCCGGCGAGAAGATCCGCCTGCGCTTTATCAACGGCTCGGCCATGACCTATTTCGATGTCCGGATTCCTGGGCTCAAGATGACGGTTGTGGCTGCTGACGGCCAGTACGTCAAACCCGTATCGGTCGATGAGTTCCGGATCGCCGTTGCCGAAACCTACGATGTCATCGTCGAACCTGAAAACGAGCAGGCCTATACAATCTTCGCGCAATCCATGGACCGTACCGGGTACTCCCGAGGCACCCTGGCAGTTCGTGAAGGCTTGCAAGCGCCTGTACCGGAGGTAGATCCACGCCCGATCATCGCCATGAGCGATATGGGCATGGACCACGGCAGCATGGGCGGAATGGATCACGGCGGCATGGCTGGCATGGACCAGGGGAACATGGCCGGCATGGATCACAGCAAGATGGCTGGGATGGACCATGGCAGCATGGCCGGCATGGACCACAGCAAGATGGCTGGAATGGATCACGGCAACATGGCCGGGATGGACCACAGCAAGATGGCTGGGATGGACCATGGCAACATAGCCGGCATGGACCACAGCAATATGGCTGGAATGGACCATAGCAGCATGGCCGGCATGGATCACAGCAAGATGGCTGGGATGGGTGATGAAGGCATGGCCGGCATGAGCGGTGCAATGCAGAGCCATCCGGCTTCCGAGACCAACAACCCGTTGGTCGATATGCAGACCATGTCGCCGACGCCGAAGCTGGACGATCCCGGAATTGGCCTGCGCAACAACGGGCGCCGAGTGCTGACCTACGCCGATCTGCGGAGCACCTTCATCGATCCCGATGGCCGAGAGCCTGAACGCACAATCGAACTGCACCTTACCGGGCACATGGAGAAGTTTGCGTGGTCGTTCGACGGTATCAAATTCTCCGACGCTGAACCGCTGCGGTTGAAATATGGCGAGCGTCTTCGCATCACCTTGGTCAACGACACCATGATGACTCACCCCATCCATCTGCACGGTATGTGGAGTGATCTGGAGGACGAGAACGGCAACTTCATGGTTCGCAAGCACACCATCGACATGCCACCTGGCTCAAAACGAAGCTATCGCGTCACCGCAGATGCCTTGGGACGTTGGGCCTATCACTGTCACCTACTGTTCCACATGGAAATGGGCATGTTCCGAGAAGTCCGTGTGGACGAATGAACTGGAGATTTGAGATGAGCAAACCAATGAAACGAAGCGCCTTTTTCCTCTCTGCTGCGATGGTCGGCATGTTGGCTGTTTATGCCCCGTCGTCGTGGTCTAGCGACAACCATGAACAGCATTCCCAGAAATCCACCGAGGCCGGTAAAGCCAAAGGTTCGCAGGACAAGCAGGGTCAGGGGATGAACCATGAAGGCATGGACCATGGGTCCATGGAAGGTATGGACCATGGCTCGATGAAGGGGATGGACCATGGCTCGATGGAAGGCATGGATCACGACAAAATGATGGAATCGCATGGCAGCGACAAAGCTAAGGCAGGGAAAGATGGCCAATAGCTTTGGGCGGCCTTCGCTGCTGGCCCTGACTGTTTCAATCGGCATGCTGGGCGTAACGCCCAGCTTCGCCGCTGAAGAAATGGATCACTCAGGCATGGATCATTCGGAAATGGGGCACGGTTCCATGCAAATGGATGCTGCTCCGTCCGAATCGATACCGGCGATGGATCACAGCAAGATGGGGATGAGCAAACAGCAGAAACAGCCTGCCCATGTTGATCACAGCCAGATGGGGCATGCTCAAAGCCAGAGCAAATCCAGCCCGGTGGACCATAGCAAGATGGACCACAGCAAAATGGACCATGGAAACATGAAGGGCATGGATCACGGTTCGATGAAGGGCATGGACCATTCCCAGATGAACCATGGTTCAGCGACTTCTCAGACCACAACGAGCCGTACGCCGATTCCAGTACTCACGGATGCTGACCGCGAGGCAGCCTTTCCGCCTTTGGATGGCCACCAGGTGCACGACAGCGGAATCAACAGCTTTTTCCTGTTGGACCAGCTCGAATACCAAGACGCCGATGAGGGCAGCACCCTGGCCTGGGACGCATCAGGCTGGGTAGGCGGCGACATCAATCGACTCTGGGTTCGCTCGGAAGGCGAGCGCACCAATAGGGTAACCGAAGACGCTGAGCTGCAACTGCTATACGGGCGCTCGGTCAGTCCTTGGTGGGACGTAGTCGCCGGGGTCCGTCAGGATTTCAAACCGGAATCACCGCAGACCTGGGCAGCCTTTGGTATTCAGGGCATGGCCTTGTATGACTTCGAGGCCGAAGCTACGGCGTTCATCGGCGAAAACGGCCAGACTGCTGCGCGTCTTGAAGGCGAATACGACATCCTGCTGACCAATCGCTTGATTTTGCAGCCCACGGCTGAGGCGAACTTCTATGGCAAGAACGATCCTGAGCGCGGTGTTGGCTCGGGTCTGGCCAATACCGAAGTCGGGCTGCGTCTACGGTATGAAATCGTCCGTCAGATTGCCCCGTACATAGGCGTTACCTGGAGCCGCTCCTACGGCAACACCGCTGACTTCATCCGAGACGAGGGTGGAGATGTTAATGAGGCACGCTTCGTTGCCGGCATCAGGATGTGGTTCTGAGAATTCCAACATGAAAAGAACAATTACAACGCTGCTTGTGGCCGGTGCTGTCGGAAGTGCTGCGGTATTGGGCACCGCGTATTTCGGCTTGGTGAATGTCGGCGCCGATGATCCTCACTTCCCGGCTGTCCATTCGTTTCTCGCCATGGCTCGCGACCGGTCGATTGAGGTTCGAGCGCGAGACATTGAAGTGCCTGACCTGAAGGACGCTGCGTTGATCAAGGCAGGCGCAGGCAATTACAACGCCATGTGCATTGGGTGCCACCTCGCCCCAGGCGTTGGGAAGACAGAACTTAGCCAAGCGCTATACCCGTCGCCACCTGACCTCACCAAGGTGGGTGTTGGAGGCGATCCGGCTGCCGCATTCTGGACGATCAAGCACGGCATCAAAGCCACCGGCATGCCCGCTTGGGGCAAGAGCATGGGTGATGAGTACATCTGGGGAATCGTCGCTTTCCTTGACCGACTGCCCCAAATGAATCCTGAGCAGTACAAGGCGTTGGTGGCCACGAGCGGCGGCCATCAGCACGGCGGCGGTGAAAGCGATATGCATAATCATGAGGGCCAGCACGGCGGGAGCGGTCATGCCGAGCGTGGCGATCACGACGAAGCGGCAGATGACGACCATGCTCAGACAGCTTACGAACATGGAGCTGCACCCGCAGGCGCCGCCCAAGCGGCAGATCATCACGGTGACCACAATGCGGCCGAAGCCCATTCGGACGCCCACCCGAAATCGTCGACAAAGACGCATGTTCACAAAGACGGTAAGGAGCACACTCATGCCAACTAACCGGATACTCGTTCGGCTAGCCGCAATCGCTGGGCTGCTGGTGGCCTCGGCGGCCTACGCCGCAGAGCCATTGTCCATCGACGTTCACCGAGATGCGAACTGCGGTTGCTGCAAGAAGTGGATCGCGCACCTGGAAGCCAATGGTTTCAAAGTGACCGACCATGTTGAGACGGACATGAGCGCAGTGAAACAGAAGCTGGGCGTAGCGCCACGGTTAGCCTCCTGCCACACAGCCGTGATTGACGGAAAGTTTGTTGAAGGTCACGTGCCAGCTGAGCAGATTCGAGAACTCAAGGAGCGGAACGATCTGGTAGGGATCGCCGTGCCAGGAATGCCAGCTGGATCCCCAGGCATGGAGGTTGATGGCGTAAGCCATGCCTACCAAGTCATTGGGTTAACCAAAAGCGGCGAGGACCTAGTAGTCGCCAACTATCCAGCCAAATAACGCACCGAATAGAAGGATGGCAGTAGGCTGACTGCCGTCCCATGTATCCCCGCTAGAAAGCTTCATCAGCTCAACACGACGACACAGAGGGCCTGCAACGCGTAGCTAATCAGATTCGCGGCGCTCGCGGACTGGCTTGAGTACGATATCGCCGTTGATGAGCTCTATGGAGAGTCTGTCGCCCGTCGTGACCCTGAGCTCGCGCAGAATGTCGTCGGGTAATTCCACAATCAGATCGCCGGAGCCGTCGCCGGGATCAAAGCACTTAACCGTGGTGCGCGCTGATTCAGTCATTGGGCTCTCCTGCCTGAGCTACCAATCCTCATCGTACTCCACCACCCATGAAAGTCGGTAACCAGGCGATCAATCGCCGGAATCGACGCTTCAACCCGGCTATCAGCGTGAGTCCTGCCCGCTCGATCAGTGCTCAGTTCTGGCCCCGGCAACCGATACCAGCGGTCCGGTACTCAAGGATTTTCAGGTCTCCATTGGAATCCTCGTAGTTCATCTGTGCTGGCATCACGTCACAGCTCGCCTTGGTCGATGTCATGCTGATTACCCTCGCCACGTCGAGCCGCATCCCGTAGCGATAATGGATCACCTCCGGAGGCTTCTTATCATTGGCGGCTGCATAAGCTCGCATTGCTTGCTCATTGGCCTGAATCATCTTCCCGTATAGACGGTCGGATCCTCCTTCGGCGAGCGCGGTTGAGGAGGCCACTATGGCCAGGATGGCCGCGATACTTTTGATGACTTTCATTTCAATCACTCCAATAGACGTGACTGAAGATTAGGATTTTGTCGCTGTCAATTGAGTGATACGGGGATTACAAGGTTGTAAGTCCGGCTTGCAGAGGGAGGTAGCGTTGCGTCTTCACGGCATACCAATTCCCCCTCAGGCACACTACTGATAGACACCCAGGCGAAGACGCTCAAGATAGTCCGCTACCACGCTGAATCCGAGCGACGTGTCGAGCATCTCGAAGGGTACAAACCCCATCAAACGGCCGCACGGCCGACAAAGCCACTGCTCCGCGAGCATCTGAGAGCCAAATACCTTCGACGCAAGCTCCAGTCCTTTCGCATATTGAAACGCCACCGCGCTCTGCTGGGCATCCAGGCGATAGGCCTGAAAGGGATGGCTCCGACGGTGAATGCTTCTGGTCGATCTTCCTGTGATTCGCCCGACCAGGTTACGAGCCTTGAATAGGCTTGAGGACTCGACCATGCACTCCACGTCGCTGAAAAAAAATCCTGTTTGGACAAGACGCAGGAGCTCCAGCTGACCCAAATCGTCAGGGTGGGCATGAATCAAATGGAACGTCGGTGGAAGCGCTCGCGATGGGATAGATGGGCGCATGCTCGTCGGGCTCACTGCATCGACCTCCTCTAGTGCGTTGAGCATCCAGATTAGATCCATTTCGCTTCCAAGGCACGTACGTCTTCCCAAGGGGCAGCCCCGCAAGGCCATGATTTGAATACCTTTGAGGCTTCAAATGGAAACTAATCCGCCAGAAAAGAAGCCTCAAATAAGAGTTGCCACAGCTATTTTGAGAGGCTAGGCTCTGGCCAACGGCCCCATCAGGGTGGCCGTTGGTCAGAGCCTGACGGGGTATTTCATCCCTTGAAATTCGTCGGATCTGCCACACTTGAGATGAGGAAGGCCGCCAAATGGAAATCGGCGCATATCAAGCCACAGAGTCTTCTCAATTTCTCTTCCGATTACCTTTGGCTAGCGTTCCAAACTGCTCGGAATTTGGAGCTTTCCACCCATGAGTACAGGCATGTTCAAGCCGGTTCACGGTGCACACGCCGTCGTTGAAACAGTGTTCTTTTTCGAATTTGCAGCTCCGATTCTGTCGGATCAGGCAATCGAAGAGGACTTGGCGCTCGCCTATGGCGATGCCCTTGCTCGGATGGATAAGACAGGCTCCTACGAAGTGAGTTTCGACCCCGCGACCCTCCAATCAAGTCAGCGCGAAATCTTCACCTATACCTTCTCCAATGGGGATGAATTGGAGAACGAGGCTCCTGAATGGGCTGTGCGCATTACTGATGGGATTCAGGTTTCCATCCATTGCACCGCTTACACGCGATGGGAGGCCGTTTCGAAGCTCGCTTTTCAATTCCTGGACAAGCTGGCACTGCACGCCCAGGCAGCGCTTGACCTAAAATCGCTGGGGTTCAAGGTCGTAGATCAGTTCCGGTACGAGCCATCTGAGGGAAGCTACGATCTTCGTCTGCTATGCAACCCGAGCAGCAGCTATCTGTGCCGAAAGAATTTCGAATCGGCTGATCGCTGGCACAACAACTCCGGTTGGTTTTGGCTGCACCCCAATGGAAAACAGATACTGAATCACTTGAACGTGAACTCCTCAGCCGTTTCGGTGCAGCATAAAGCGCCCCATACCTACGTAACGATTGATCACGTTCAGGTGCTCCGGCGGGAAGAGGACGGTGATGCTTTGCTCTGCTCCGTTGATACAGACCAGTTCTCTCGCGTTGCCCATGAGTTCTTTGAGCCGCTACACGATCAGAACAAGCTGGTGATCAACGACCTTCTGACTGAGGACGCGTGTCGTCGCCTCAGCTTGGTCATAGGAAGGACACAATGAACGCTACGATGCTCAGCAACCCTTTCGCCAATGCTCCCGAGCCCACCGCTGGGGGTATTAAATGGCTCCCTCCCACAAAGGGCCAAGGCAGGAGCAAGATCATCTACGCAAAAGCTGGTGGTGTTCAGAAAACGATAAGAAGCACTGATTGCTTCACCATTACCTACACCTGGGCTTCGCGAAGCTCTGTGGTTGGCAGCAACGTGGAAGGCACGCTGCGAGGGCACCTCAAAGGCGCACAGTTTCCACTCTACGATTTCCGCCAAGCTCACACCGTTAAGAACAGCTTGCTGTCGAAGATTCGTGGCCTACTCGACCTAGAGCCCGGTTGGGACGGCTATGCCGCTAAAGTTCCTGCCGGATCGGCCATCGATGAAGCCGAGCAGTTTGCGAGCAGCGTTCTTCCTACTGGAGACTTCCAACTGCCGGCAGTCACCGCAGCAGCGGACGGGGAAGTCAATTTCTCCTGGAGGAACCTCCAAGGCTATATCGACCTTGGCTTCTATGGCGACGGCAGCTATTCCTTCTACGCCAAGACAGCGGCGGGCGAGGAATTCATGAGTGATGAGTCTTCCGTTACTGAGCAGCTTCCTGAACAGGTCTTGAAGATTATCCGGGGAAACTGAGTTCATGGATGTACCGCCACTGTCCGACGATGAGAGCTTGGTCAGAGCCTTCTTCTGCCCAGAGCAGCACGATGGTCAAGAATTCTTGGCGTCTGTTGTGAGCCTCGCCGACCTAAAGGATCGGGGATTCAGTGTTGATCGCCCAATACTCACTCCTCTGTCGGTGTTGGAGCATCGCGTGGACGCCCAACGAGCCAACAAACCTGATGTTCGCGAGTTCGCGAAGTTCTCCCAGCTCTTCTGCGCGAAGCTCAGAGAAGACCGGGATCCGTCAGGCCAGGACTACTTTGAGGTTCAAGCATCTCCGGTCATTGAATCTGAACATGAGCCAGCCAACCCAGGGCATGCATCCATTTACAGCGCGGATAGGAGCCTCGGCAGAGGCGGGTTGCGGAAGGTCCGAACTGAGCTCATCAAGCATCTGAACAATATCGTGGGCCTGGAAACCTTAGCCTATCTTCCTGATAATAAGTCGGACTGAACAGCCTGGGTCCGGATGGAAGCTGTCCTTGTGTTAAGTGCCAAGCATCTCAGCGATCATGCCGAGGCAATGACCTAGGCTTTCCGGCTAACTTTCCCAGTGGTTCTATATCAGCTTTTTCATGATCAAACTTCAAAAAACCACTGCACGTGCTTGCCTTATTGGCAAGAATAGAACGGGCCTTATTAGTGTACTCTTGAATCATAGACCATTTTTCAGTTTTGACTTTCCGGCGCCCTTTCATCTGAAACACCTGGGCCATAAAAGCTGCGTAATATCGGTGAAAACCGCTACCTTTAACCAAGCTAAAATACCACGCGCCTAGCGACGCGTGAAATAACATAAAAACATGAGAATATTAGCACCATTACCTGGAGAATATATCGCATCTGCGCTTAAGCGTGGCAATGAGCTTCTAGGCATTAAAACGTTGAAAACTGAAGATTTCTATATAAAAGCGAAACCTCGTATTGGGTTCGGAATTAATAAGACTTTGGGGAGATTGCAAACAGAGTGGCGGCCGCATCAAGAATTCTATTACCCAAAGCTGCTAGACGAACACAAGATTTCGGACTTAGCCCTAAACAATCACACTTTGTATCCTATGCTAGCTGCCCTCGGGCGTCATCGAGCGACCGCAATCGTCACACCGAAGACTTGGGAAAAGGTTTGTCCAGATTGTGTTCGCGATGACCTGGATAATTGCGGAAGCCCCTATATTCATCGCAGGCACGTGTTGGGTTCCGTACAGGTGTGCAGTACTCATGCCTGCGCTCTAATCGAGACGTGCCCGACCTGCTCAATACCAATGAGAAAGCACGAAATTAATCACCTAGCCAAGTGCAGCAAGGTTAACACATGGTCAAGACGTCAAAAGCATGAATTCGGATCAAACCGTCATATGTACGCCAAATTTGTCGCAGACCTTTTGGACTATCGCGGCCCGATGATCAAGGATGGAATGGCAGACTTTGTCGCATATGCAAGCCTCATGATAAATCGAACGAGCGCATTCGAAAAAAACCAGCTTGATATTTCCAAACTGATCAACGAAGAAATGGGCATAACTTCGAGACTCACCCATGCCAGTATCTCTACCAGCGACAAATATCCTATCTATGTGTTTCTTGGATGCCACACCGCTGAAAAGTATTTTAACTTGCTAAATAATAAGAATGAGCAAGACATGCTGCGCGAGAAGAAAACAGTCATATTCAATAAGCTTTTGCACGAAGCCATGAAAACTAATCCATATCGTCACGAATCTGCGTAAAGACTTCATCTTCGGACACGCGAGATACTCTTATTCCTGCATAACGGTATAAAACACTCATCGCACAGTTTTCAGTCAGCGAGTATTCTCGAATTGCCCACCGGATTTTACGTAGCTGATGGTCATGAGTAGACTCAAGTAAACCCGCCATCAACTTAGTGCTCATCGGAAAGTAGTCCGGCATCTTTAGGAAAGCATGAGCGTTTAGGACACGCCTACATAGAGCAGCGCGGGTGACCTGCTGAGGCTTTCCGTCTACAGAAAGAATCATCGTCTTCGCTTTAGCGAGCTCCAACGCAAGGGCCGAGTCTCTAGATTGCCAATCGATCAAAATTCTTCGGTCTCTGTGGTAGGGGTTCCCAGCAATATAGCGGGCCAACCATTCCCTGTCGTGGCGGTACAACCACTGATAGCCCGGCTTGTCATGACATTTGAGATTCGTACTTTTCGCAAACGCTATTCGCCGGGCGTGAAGGTCATCATCCGGGATGAGGTTATTCGGTTCATCAGGCCGGACCACAATACCAGCGCGATTGTCGGCCTCTGGACGGTAGGTCTTCAGGTGCTCCAGCTCTAGATCAAGGAGCCAGCAGAGAAAATAGAACTTGAAAGGCTGTACGGTTCGACCTTGTCGCCGCAATATCTGAAAGACCCACTCAGCGGATCGAACCATTTCTTCGAATTCGGCGGCGCGAGGACTGCACCGAAGTCGCCTGGTTAAAAAATCTCTCAGCATCTGCTCTCTAATTCGTCCAGACCTGATAAAACCCATCTCGTCTAAACGGTTCCTGAGCAAATTTCCAGCCTTAATCGTTTTCATCTCACCGGGATGGTCGAGCCCCCACAGCTGCATGCGGGCAATGGCAACGGCCCCGCTGTGGTCACCACAGTCCATAACCGGCGTTCCAGCAGATTCCCCCGGAAGCAACATACAACGCCAATCTGACCCTCCGGGGAATCTAATCGCCTGTAGTACTTCGTTGTGGCGTGGACAAATGCAAGTGCCCGAAGCTTGGTGAATACGATGCCAATAGGCTGAGCCGCACTCCAGAATGTCCTCTCTGACGCAGCTCTCGCAATACCTAAACGAGGCGTGTTGGAGGAAACGCGATGCTGTAATGCCCAAGGCCATCTTGAGGCCTGTACCTCGATTACCTCCCATTAGAACGGCAGCATCGCGGCCCTTCTCTTCGTCCAAAAAAGGCAGAAAAAGCGGTAAAAGCGTGAAGCGCTCGATCAGCTCTCCTACGGAGAAGGCGCCTCTGAGACGTTCAGACAGAGCCTCTAAGCAGCACGGCAGGATGGAACCGCAGGTACGCGAGTAGCTACCGAACAGCTCTTGGCTGGTCGCTCGGTATCCCTGATTCGCTGCTAGCTTGTGATAGCGCACGGCCAGGCTATAGAGCGACTCATCCGGAAACGGTTGGGGGAAGAACAGAAGATTAGCCACTGCCCTGAGCTCCCCTGCGTCAAATTACCAGGAAGAATCCCTATCCACCCAGCCGCGCTGTTCGAGCTGAGCCTGAAGGTCTTCGTCCTTCGAAAAATGCACGTTAGTTAACGCGCCGTCAGCAACCGGTACGACCGTACGACTCGGAGCCTTCGGCACCGATTTGTCATTTGCTAGAGGTGAAGGTGTTATCACGTTCTGTGTAAGTAGCGAAAGATGAGCCCGGTCCGCCCGGCGAGCCAAGTCATAGCTCATCATCTGAGCGATTTGGTCTTTTGTAGGCATCATGTCCTCGAAATCAGCAATCTGAAGAGGATCACCGCTTCGAAGGGCCTCGATGGGCTTGTGCAAAAGCCTCATTTGATTGTCATACACCTGCTGAAGCACGGCTGGCGTAATGGCGTCGATTCCTTCCCAAATAACATGACGCTGCGCAAGCATAAGCAGTTTCGCTAGGAAATCTGTATTGCCCTGGGTGAGATCATAGATCTTGGACAGGAGGTCACTCGTCAGGGGAGCGCAAGATTCCGTCCAGTCATAGGCCCAGAGTTGGGACACCAAGTGATGCCAAAACGGATCGTCTTCACTGAAACGGTCAAAGGCGATTGGTCCCATCCCCGCCGCTCTTCGGGCATTACGCAACACACCAGAAAAAAGCGGAAGCATTGCGTTGGTCCCTACATAGACAAGCGGAACGCCCGCATCATTGGATAAAGTTACGAAGAAATTCAGTAACTTTTCCCGATCCTGCCCCCCTCGCGACGAGCAAAGATGCTGCATTTCATCGATTATCAAAGCACCGATAAAAAAGGTTTTGCACAGCTGACTGATATTCTGGAGCATTACACTGATGCTGTTGGCGGCACCGCCCCTGCGAGAGTATTTTTCGACACCTAACGCAGCGTCCAGTGCAGAGAAGAATGCTGCGCAAAAACCGCGCAACGAGCCATCGTGAGGGCACTCAATCTTTAGCCACACAACCTGGGTTTCGATGAGAATCGCGTCTTTATATCTGCTGTGACTGATCACCTGCGGATAAAGCCTTGCTATGGAATTAAGCGCTGTGGTCTTGCCCATACCACTCAAGCCAATAAGGGTCATCGTCTCAGCGGTGGACATGAATCCATGGCGCTTGGCATCTGCTGAGGAAGGCAATCGATGCCTAACAGATGAGGCCAACAGCGGATTGCGGCCCGAATAGCCGTAGCGGATCAGCTGGCTGAATAGGTCTTCGAGGCGCAAGTGGATTTCGAAAGGCACCACAACATCTTTGAGCCGGTTGATCCCATGGCCGCGAAGCTTCGGTGGCAACGCTCGTTCGGCCTCGTCGGGCTTCGGCGGAAGGTTCCCAACACGCCTCACCACATCAACATCCGAGAGAATTCTAGGCAAGCATTCAATCAGCGGGTTGCCATCATATTGAGGCATGCCTGTAGGAATGTATTCTGCGGGGGAGAAGGTCAAATCGTTCATGTCTCTGTCTCGCTACCCTCGCTGACTACCAGTTTCAGAAACGCCGCGCTTCTTGTGGAACTGGGCCTGCCGGTGACTGGCCTAGAATTTTCTCCCGCAAGGGGCGTGTGATCCACAACGCGTAGCTGATTCAGATCAGCGGTATGGGAATCGCGCTCGGTCTGAGCTTCGGTCGCACGCTTGGCACGTTTGTCCCGCTTGAAATCTGCATTCGATTTCGGGTCACCCTGTGCGGCACGTTTGGCTTTGGCCCGGTCAAGGATTTCCTCTTGCCGCCCCCTTACAAGCGCCGCAGTATTGTCACTGTCATAACGGGCATCCGGCGATACTTGGTTCAAGACATGGACCATATCAAGAACCTCCTCCATACGGAGTCCACCATATTTCTGCCGTTGCTGCGGTACAATAGTTAAAGCCTCAAAACCTGCTTCGGACTTGATCCAGCAATTTTCAATAGAGTTAGGATCGTAGAATACTCGAACATACTTCGTCCGCAGATTGTGCGAGCGCTCCAACCACTCCTCACGCAAAGCTGTTTGACATGTATATTGGACGCCTTGGAAAACAATACCGCCTCGACTGATACGACACTCTTGAGAGGGCAATAAAGCAATTTTCAACTCAGCCGGAGAAACCACTTTAGAATTGATAGGACTGTTAGCTTTAGACCAATTCCAAACTGCTATAGGCGTCGCATCTATACCGTCAGCAATCATCTCGCGACTTAATAGGTGTGGTATGCGTAGGCTCTTATTGTGCGCCAAGACCCCTACAATAACCATTTCTGTGAACTCGTCGATATCCAAAATCGCATCGAGTTGGTAGTCCCTATCACCACGCTCCATTTTACGAGCATCTACTCCGCCTGGAACAAATTTCAAATCCAGGTGTTCATTGATCAGACGGAAGCGGCTTTCGATGATCCCTTTCCAATCAGGCCTGAAGGGAGGCAAAATTTGCACCGCTAGTCCCAAGCTTTGCGACAGCGTTGCCCCAGCCTCACTTAGAAGCTCGGCCCGGTCAGCAACTATTTCGACTGGTAAGTGCGAGCACGGCCAGTCAGCCTCATCTATTTCAACATTGTATCGCTTGCAAAAATCGACCTTTGGGGTGCAAGCATTGTATATCGCATGTCGAGCCCCATTCCAACTGGGACCCTCAAGGCCCACGTGAATCCCTACAATCATTCTAGTAAAGGTATCGACGACCACATATAGTATGGGGCGCCCTATGAGCCATAGCCTGTTAACGCGATGCACTAAATATACATCAGCGATGGTGGAATCTATCTCATATCGATGGGTCGCACCCATCAGGCCTTGGGAAGCTGCGCCAACGATAGCACGATGATCTTTGTTGTATCGAACAGAACCGCCACGCACCTTAAGTTTATAAAGATCATCGAAAAAAAGCTTACCGTGATATCTGAGCTGTGTAGTAGTCGGGTAACTGCCGCGTACAATATTTCCTTTCGAACCGTCTGGCAGAGTCTCTCTATAAAATTTGTTTAACATCCACTTATGTGCGTCTTTCAGGGTACCGCATTTGCCGCTAGCAACCCGCCCGTAAGCCAAACGGATATGAGAGAGATGGCGCTGTTCGAGCGTGATGGCACCACCATCATTGACAATGACACCACGATACTTACGCGGCCTACCGGGGATAATGCCTGAGGATCGATCCTTTTTCTTTCCCCGTCCACCGCAAGCGCTAGTGTTCCAAAGAAACGCGTTAGGTGTCTGCCCCATGCTCCAATAGCGGTATAGAAGCCGGTATATCTGTTTACGCTCTACTCCTGCCTCTAGGGCATGCCTAGCAACCAGCTTCCCAAAACCCGGTCCAAGAATTTCCAAGGCGGAGCGATCTTCTACTAAACCTCTAATAAGGCTCCAGTTACGATTTCGGCTCGATTTTTCATTTTCACTAATTTCATCGTCACTTCTGAGTAGATGTAAGGGCACCATTTCTCGACTTAAGATTGCGCGTCCTGCGTCAATATCGTCAATTAAAACGGACCGCTCGATCTGCCACGGTTTGCTGGGATTCGTACTCAGCTCAATCACAATGACAGAATCATCATCTATGCCTACAATCCGAACCGCTTTTTTTAGCAGGCTAGGTTCTGCGCCAGGAGTGACAATGCTGTTGATTTTAAGATCAAGCATGATGGGAGACCTCGTTTGGCAGAGACAAAGCCGCTGACCTTTGGTTCGGCCATACGTGCAACGGCTGCGACATGCTTATTACTTTCGAGGTAAGATCTGACTCTAAACGACCGTTCCACAACAGGTGATGGAAGAGGCGCTTTACGCCCATATATTCAATGTAAAGATCACGAGACGCTCTATCTAAAAGAATTTTTAACGGTATTTGATCCGTCTTTGCCCCCTCGATGTATCCAAGCAAATTGCCAATGTTCTTCTCCGTCGGTAACGAGGGATGAATACTGGCGTATGTCCTGAGAATCTTGAGGTTCGCTAATTTAATCTTCGAGAGGTTTTCATGCAGGACCAGCTTCCAGTCCACCCCCCGCATTGCCCAGTATTTTTCTTCGATGGCTAGCTTTTCTGCTATTCGATTACGCGCATGAAGATCAGCTTGCTCAAACTCTTTTCTATACTTCACTGATCGAGCAGCAAGCCTAGTTTCGCCAGATGAGTCCAAGAAGGTAACGAGAAAGTCCGTCGTCATAACGACAGGTATTTGCGTACCAGGGTATATAGGGTGGCGACAGTTAATACTTGAGGCAATAGCTTGGGTCTCAGCCTGTGTCAGCAGAGGATACTGCTCTCGGATATCGATGATCGAGGCATCGTGCTCAAGTACAGTTAAGTAATCTCGCTCTGCATTGGACAGCAGGTGGTGTGTGCGGTGAATTTTAACTCCCGCGATCATATGAGAGACACCCTTTGATTTGATCTCCCACACTTTGATCCATGGCTTATAGGAATCTCTGACTCCACACCCACGACCCGATTGAATTTTCTTATCTATTTTTGCCTGGGTCATCAGCTTGCGATGTGCAGCCTTGACCGGAGCTATGGGCATGGATGCCATTGTTCGAGTCGCTCAAAATTGGGCGACCCGCTCGACCGGGACGAGGACAGGTGTCGTGCACAGGGGACACCCCAGAGAGCGGGCTAAGCCAGGACAACAGTCACAGCGTTGGGTAGAGGATTGTCACCCGAATCTCCAAGGCCTGGCTCCGGCCCGATGTGCGGTCAGAGCCTGCCTTGTGACAACCTTTATTACGTTGTGACAACCTTTATTGTTTTGTGACAACCTTTATTATTCAAAAACAGCTGATCAACACCTGACTACCCGTTACTCGACAGTCACCGACTTGGCCAGATTGCGCGGCTGGTCAACGTCGGTCCCCTTTAGCACGGCCACGTAATAAGACAGCAACTGAAGCGGAATGGTGTACAGGATTGGCGCCAGGGCATCGGCAATGTGCGGCACCTTGATCACGTGGGTGCCTTCGCCATTGGTCATGCCAGCGTGCTCGTCGGCGAATACGACCAGCTCGCCACCACGGGCACGCACTTCCTGCAGGTTGGACTTCAGCTTCTCCAGCAGTTCGTTGTTGGGTGCAACGGTAACCACCGGCATGTCGTTGTCCACCAACGCCAGCGGGCCGTGCTTCAACTCGCCTGCTGGGTACGCTTCGGCGTGGATGTAGGAGATTTCCTTAAGCTTGAGAGCACCTTCCATCGCCACCGGGTACTGCGCGCCGCGGCCGAGGAACAGGGTATGGTGCTTGTCGGCGAACAGCTCGGCAATTTTCTCGACGGTGGCATCCATGGCCAGGGCTTCGCCCAGGCGGGTTGGCAGGCGACGCAGCTCTTCAACCAGCTCAGCTTCGACACCGGCTTCCAGCGTACCGCGCACCTGACCAAGGGCCAGGGTCAGCAGCATCAGCGAAACCAGCTGGGTGGTGAATGCTTTGGTCGAAGCCACGCCGATTTCAGGGCCGGCCAAGGTCAGCAGGGTCAAGTCCGACTCGCGTACCAGCGAGCTGATACCCACGTTGCAGATCGCCAGGCTGCCAAGGAAACCCAACTCCTTGGCGTTGCGCAGTGCGGCCAAGGTATCGGCGGTTTCGCCGGACTGCGAGATGGAGACGAACAGCGTGTCCGGCTGCACCACCACCTTGCGGTAACGGAACTCGCTGGCCACTTCTACCTGGCATGGGATGCCTGCCAGGCTTTCCAGCCAGTAACGCGCAACCATACCGGCGTGGTAGCTGGTGCCACAGGCAACGATCTGCACGTTGCGCACCTTGGCAAACAGGTCGGCAGCTTGCGGGCCAAAGGCCTGGACCAGCACGTTGTCCTTGCCCAGGCGGCCTTCAAGCGTGCGCTGAACAACGCTTGGCTGCTCGTGAATTTCCTTGAGCATGAAGTGGCGGTAAGCGCCTTTGTCGGCAGCCTCGGCACCTTCGTGGTACTGCACGGTTTCGCGCTGGACCTTGTTGCCCTGCTGGTCCCAGATAGAGACCTGATCACGGCGGATTTCAGCGATGTCGCCTTCTTCCAGGTACATGAAGCGGTCAGTAACCTGACGCAGCGCCAGCTGGTCGGATGCCAGGAAGTTCTCGCCAAGGCCCAGGCCGATAACCAGCGGGCTACCACTGCGTGCTGCCACCAGGCGGTCCGGCTGCTTGGCACTGATCAGCGCGAGGCCGTAAGCGCCATGCAGGCGCTTCACCGCCGCCTTAAGGGCGTCGGTCAGGTCTGGAATGCTCTTCAGGGTGTGGTGGATCAGGTGGACGATGACTTCGGTATCGGTCTGCGAAGTGAAGACATAGCCCAACCCCTTCAGCTCTTCACGCAGCTCCTCGTGGTTTTCGATGATGCCGTTGTGCACCACGGCCACGTCATTGCCCGAGAAGTGCGGGTGGGCGTTGCCTTCAGTCGGCGCGCCGTGGGTAGCCCAGCGGGTGTGGGCAATTCCCAGCTGGCCTGCCAATGGGTCATCAGTAACAGCAACCTCCAGCTCGCTGACCTTGCCGATGCGGCGGCGGCGCTGCAGTTCACCATTCTGGGTGAGTACAGCCAAACCGGCGCTGTCGTAACCGCGGTATTCAAGACGCTTGAGGCCTTCGATCAGGATGGCTGTGATATTACGCTCGGCGACAGCACCAACGATTCCACACATGTTTTATTGCTCCTGGCTGATCGCGGCGCAGATCAGGTTGATGCCGCGGGCTTGAATTTGTTCGCGCGCTGCTGCTGGCAGGCGTTCATCTGTAATAAGGGTGTGTACGCTGCCCCAGGGCAGCTCGAGGTTAGGGATCTTGCGCCCCACCTTGTCCGACTCGACCATCACGATCACTTCACGGGCAACTTCGGCCATGACCCGGCTCAGCCCAAGCAGTTCGTTAAAGGTAGTGGTACCCCGGCCGAGGTCGATGCCATCGGCACCGATGAATAATTGGTCGAAATCGTAGGAGCGCAGTACCTGCTCCGCGACCTGGCCCTGGAACGATTCGGAATGTGGGTCCCAGGTGCCACCGGTCATCAGCAGCACCGGCTCGTGTTCGAGGTCGCAGATTGCACGAGCCACATTGAGCGAATTGGTCATCACCACCAGGCCTGGCTGGCGCCCCAGCTCGGGGATCATTGCCGCCGTGGTGCTGCCGCTGTCGATGATAATGCGCGCATGTTCGCGGATACGCCCCACAGCGGCACGCGCAATGGCCTTTTTATACGAAGAGACGGGTTGTGCCGGTTCACCGAGCAACTCTTGCGGCACCGGCACCGCACCACCGTAGCGGCGTAACAACAAGCCGTTGGTTTCCAAGGCGGCAAGGTCTTTGCGAATAGTCACTTCCGAGGTGGCGAAACGCTTGGCCAACGCGTCCACACTTACCTCACCCTGCTCGCTGAGCAGAGCCAGAATATTGTGTCGCCGTTGTGGTGTGTTTCGTTTCGACATGTGCGTTTAAGTTTCGATTCGAAAGTTAATGGTTGCAATCAAAACCTAAGACGAGCGATTCGTCAAGCTGTCGCTGACCTGTGGATTGTTTGCCTCTGCTTTGACGCGGTCCCTTTAGGCGCGGCAGCGCCAATAAAAAAGCCGACTTATTCACATAAGTCGGCCTTCGATCGAAACGGCTGTGAATAACTCAGCTCTTCTTGATCTTCTCCGGGCGCTTCCAGCCCGAAATGTTGCGCTGGCGCGCACGGGCTACAGCCAGGTCACCCGCTTCTACGGCCTGGGTGATGGTCGAGCCGGCTGCGGTGGTCGCGCCGGCCTTGATTTCCACAGGCGCCACCAGTGAGTTGTTCGAACCGATGAACACGTCTTCACCCATCACGGTCTTGAACTTGTTGGCGCCATCGTAATTGCAGGTGATGGTGCCGGCGCCGATATTGGTGCGCGCACCGATTTCGGCATCCCCCAGGTAGGTCAGGTGACCAGCCTTGGCCCCTTCACCCAGGTGGGCGTTTTTCAGTTCGACGAAGTTACCCACATGGGCCTTGGCGTCCAGTACGCTGCCCGGACGCAGGCGGGCGAACGGGCCAGCATCGCTGCCTTCTCCCATCACAGCGCCTTCGAGGTGGCTGTTGGCCTTGACCACCGCGCCTTTGCGCAGGGTCGTGTTCTTGATCACGCAGTTAGGGCCGATCTGCACATCGTCTTCGATGACCACCTTGCCTTCGAGAATCACGTTGATGTCGATCAGTACATCACGACCAACGCTGACTTCACCACGAACATCGAAGCGTGCCGGGTCACGCAGGGTAACCCCCTGAGCCATCAGACGGCGGCCTTCACGCAACTGGTAGTGACGCTCCAGCTCGGAGAGCTGGCGGCGGTCGTTGGCGCCCTGCACTTCCATAGCGTCGTGTGGCTGTTCAGTTGCCACCACCAAGCCATCGGCCACTGCCATGGCAATTACGTCGGTCAGGTAATACTCGCCCTGGGCGTTGTTGTTCGACAGCCGGCCCATCCAGTCAGCCAGACGCGCGGCTGGCAGCGCCAGAATGCCGGTGTTGCCTTCCTTGATCGCTTTTTGCGCGTCGTTGGCGTCCTTGTGCTCAACGATGGCAGTTACCTTGCCCTGCTCGTCACGCACGATCCGGCCATAGCCGGTCGGATCGTCGAGGGTGACTGTCAGCAGTCCCAGCTGCTGATCGTTGGCCTTCGCCAACAGACGCTGCAGGGTCTCCACTTCGATCAACGGCACGTCGCCGTACAACACCAGCACGGTGTCAGCGGTCAGCGCCGGCAGTGCCTGGGCAACAGCATGACCGGTACCCAGCTGTTTATCCTGCATGACGAAATTCAGGTCGTCAGCGGCCAGGCGCTCGCGAACCAGCTCGGCACCATGGCCAATGACCACGTGAATACCTTGCGGCTGAAGTTGGCGCGCGCTGTGGATAACATGGCCGAGCATGGAATTGCCAGCTACCGGGTGCAACACTTTGGGCAGCGCCGAGCGCATGCGAGTGCCTTGGCCGGCGGCGAGAATAACGATATCGAGTGACATTACTGGCTACCAATCCTGGGCGGTCAGTGAAAGACCGGGGGAGAAAACAGAAAAAGAAAAAGGGTAGCCGAGGCTACCCTTTTACTCAATCGCAACAGAAGTTATCAGCCGGGGCCGATTACTTGCCTTTGCGCATTTGCTGGACGGTACGCAGCTGGGCTGCGGCCTCGGCCAGACGTGCGGCGGCGGCGCCGTAGTCGAAGTCCGCGCCTTTCAGATTCAGGGCGTTCTCGGCAGCCTTGAGGGCCTCCTGAGCCTGAGCTTCATCCAGGTCTGCAGCACGTTGCACGGTATCGGCAAGCACCTTGACCATGTTCGGCTGAACCTCGAGGAAACCACCAGAGATGTAGAACACCTCTTGTGCGCCACCCTGCTTGGTCAGCGTGATCGGACCAGGCTTGAGATTGGTGATCAGCGGCGCATGGCCTGGAGCGATACCAAGATCACCCAGGTTACCGTGCGCAACCACCATCTCGACCAGGCCGGAGAAGATCTCTCCTTCCGCGCTGACGATATCGCAATGGACTGTCATAGCCATCTGCTTGCCTCAACCTGATAGCGCCCCTTGCGGGGCGCAGGAATTACAGTTTCTTGGCTTTCTCGATCGCTTCGTCGATGCTGCCGACCATGTAGAACGCTTGTTCTGGCAGGTGGTCGTAGTCACCTTTGAGGATGCCGCTGAAGCCAGCGATGGTGTCTTTCAGGGAAACGTACTTACCTGGCGAACCGGTGAAGACTTCTGCCACGAAGAACGGCTGCGACAGGAAGCGCTGGATCTTACGAGCGCGGGCTACCAGTTGCTTGTCGGCTTCGGACAGTTCGTCCATACCCAGGATCGCAATGATGTCCTTCAGCTCTTTGTAGCGCTGCAGAACATACTGAACGCCACGAGCGGTCTCGTAGTGCTCGTTGCCGATCACGTTCGGGTCCAGCTGGCGCGAAGTCGAGTCCAGTGGGTCGACCGCTGGGTAGATACCCAGGGAGGCGATGTCACGGGACAGAACGACGGTGGCGTCCAAGTGGGCGAAGGTGGTCGCTGGCGACGGGTCGGTCAAGTCGTCCGCAGGTACGTATACGGCCTGTACGGAGGTGATCGAACCTTCCTTGGTGGAGGTGATGCGCTCTTGCAGAACGCCCATCTCTTCAGCCAGGGTCGGCTGGTAACCTACTGCCGAAGGCATACGGCCCAGCAGTGCGGATACTTCGGTACCGGCCAGGGTGTAACGATAGATGTTGTCGACGAACAGCAGAACGTCGTTACCTTCGTCACGGAACTTCTCGGCCATGGTCAGGCCGGTCAGCGCTACACGCAGACGGTTTCCTGGTGGCTCGTTCATCTGACCGTAGACCAGCGCTACCTTGTCGAGAACGTTGGAGTCCTTCATCTCGTGGTAGAAGTCGTTACCCTCACGAGTACGCTCACCCACACCAGCGAACACGGAGTAACCGCTGTGTTCCATGGCGATGTTACGGATCAGTTCCATCATGTTTACGGTCTTGCCGACACCGGCACCACCGAACAGACCAACCTTACCACCCTTGGCGAACGGGCAAACCAGGTCGATAACCTTGATGCCGGTTTCCAGCAGGTCGTTGCCGCCTGCCTGGTCAGCGAACGAAGGCGCTGGCTGGTGGATACCGCGACGCTCTTCTTCGCCGATCGGGCCGGCTTCGTCGATCGGGTTGCCCAGTACGTCCATGATACGGCCCAGGGTGGCCTTACCAACTGGAACGGAAATGGCAGCGCCGGTGTCGACGACATCCAGACCGCGCTTCAGGCCTTCGGTCGAGCCCATCGCAATGGTACGAACCACGCCGTCGCCCAGCTGCTGCTGAACTTCCAGGGTGGTTTCCGCGCCTTGTACTTTAAGCGCGTTGTATACACTCGGCACGACGTCACGTGGGAATTCCACGTCGATGACGGCGCCGATGATTTGAACGATACGTCCGCTACTCATAGCTGGATCCTCTGAATATGTGAACCGTTAAACCGCGGCAGCGCCGCCGACGATTTCCGAGATCTCCTGGGTGATCGCAGCCTGACGCGCCTTGTTGTAGATCAACTGAAGCTCTTTGATCAAATCACCGGCGTTGTCTGTGGCGTTCTTCATGGCGATCATCCGGGCCGCTTGTTCAGCAGCGTTGTTCTCGACCACCGCCTGGTATACCTGCGACTCCACGTAGCGCACCATCAAGCCGTCCAGCAGCTCTTTTGCGTCGGGTTCGTACAGGTAGTCCCAGTGATGCTTGAGATCCTGATCCGGGGTTGCCACCAACGGTACCAATTGCTCGACCGTCGGCTTCTGGGTCATGGTATTGATGAACTTGTTCGAAACCACCGAGAGGCGATCGATACGGCCGTCCAGGTAGGCGTCCAGCATCACTTTGACGGAGCCGATCAGATCGTTGATCGATGGCTCTTCGCCCAAGTGGCTGATCGCTGCTACGACGTTGCCGCCAAAGATGCGGAAGAAAGTCGCACCCTTGCTGCCGATCACGCACAGGTCGATTTCCACGCCCTGTTCGCGGTTTGCGCTCATGTCCTTGACCAGGGCCTTGAACAGGTTGGTGTTCAAGCCACCGCACAGACCACGGTCACTGCTCACCACGATATAACCAGCGCGCTTTACAGGGCGCTCGATCATGAACGGGTGGCGGTATTCCGGGTTGGCGTTGGCCAGATGACCGATCACCTGGCGGATACGTTCCGCGTAAGGACGGCTAGCAGCCATGCGCATTTGTGCCTTGCGCATCTTGCTGACCGCCACTTTCTCCATGGCGCTGGTAATTTTTTGCGTGCTTTTGATGCTCGCAATCTTACTGCGAATCTCTTTTGCGCCTGCCATGTATCACCTATCAGGTTAGCAAGCGGGGGCCTGAGCCCCCGCTGCGGCTTACCAGGTCTGGGTGGCCTTGAACTTCTCGATACCGGCTTTCAGGCCTGCGTCGATTTCGTCGTTGAAGTCACCCTTCACGTTGATCTTCGCCATCAGTTCAGCGTGATCACGGTTGAAGAAGGCGATCAGAGCTTGCTCGAAGCTGCCGATCTTGGAGACTTCTACGTCGATCAGGAAGCCACGCTCAGCGGCGTACAGCGACAGAGCCATGTCCGCGATGGACATCGGCGCGTACTGCTTCTGCTTCATCAGCTCGGTAACGCGCTGACCATGCTCCAGCTGCTTGCGGGTCGCTTCGTCCAGATCGGACGCGAACTGGGCGAATGCAGCCAGTTCACGGTACTGAGCCAGAGCGGTACGAATACCACCGGACAGCTTCTTGATGATCTTGGTCTGAGCGGCACCACCTACGCGGGATACCGAAACACCGGCGTTCACTGCAGGGCGGATGCCCGAGTTGAACATGGCCGATTCCAGGAAGATCTGACCGTCGGTGATGGAAATCACGTTGGTCGGAACGAACGCAGAAACGTCGCCAGCCTGGGTTTCGATGATCGGCAGAGCGGTCAGGGAACCGGTTTTGCCAGTGACAGCACCGTTGGTGAACTTCTCTACGTACTCTTCCGAAACGCGCGATGCACGCTCCAGCAGACGGGAGTGGAGATAGAACACGTCGCCTGGGTATGCTTCGCGTCCTGGTGGACGGCGCAGCAGCAGGGAGATCTGACGGTAGGCAACGGCCTGCTTGGACAGGTCATCGTAAACGATCAGTGCGTCTTCACCGCGGTCGCGGAAGAACTCGCCCATGGTGCAACCGGCGTATGGCGCCAGGAATTGCAGTGCGGCGGATTCCGAAGCACTGGCAACAACCACGATGGTGTTGGCCAGGGCGCCGGTTTCTTCCAGCTTGCGAACGATGTTGGCAACGGTGGAACGCTTCTGGCCGACTGCAACATAAACACAGAAAATACCGGAGTCTTTCTGGTTGATGATGGCGTCGATGGCCATGGCGGTCTTGCCGATCTGACGGTCGCCAATGATCAGCTCACGCTGGCCACGGCCGACAGGGATCATGGCGTCGACGGATTTGTAACCAGTCTGTACAGGTTGGTCTACCGACTTACGCCAGATCACGCCTGGAGCCACTTTCTCGACTGCGTCGGTCTGGGTGTTGCCCAGAGGACCTTTGCCGTCGATCGGGTTACCCAGTGCGTCAACGACGCGACCCAGCAGTTCCTTACCAACCGGAACTTCCAGGATGCGGCCGGTGCACTTGGCGCTCATGCCTTCGGCGAGGGTGTCATAGGCACCCAGGATCACTGCACCTACGGAGTCTTGCTCCAGGTTCAGGGCCATGCCGTATACGCTGCCAGGGAACTCGATCATTTCGCCGTACATGACGTCGGCCAGACCGTGGATCCGCACGATACCGTCGGATACCGAAACGACGGTACCTTCGTTACGGGCTTGGGAGCTCACATCGAGGTTATCGATGCGGCCCTTGATGATTTCACTAATTTCGGAAGGATTGAGTTGCTGCATTGCTCTGCTGCCCCTTCAAACTCAAGATTTCAATGCTTCGGCCAGTTTCGCGATTTTGCCGCGAACAGAGCCATCGATTACCAGGTCACCGGCGCGGATGACGACGCCGCCAATCAGGCTGGCATCCTCCGACGCGTGCAGGCGCACTTCCTGGCCTAACCGTGCACTGAGAACCTTGGCGAGTTTGTCTTGCTGTTCTTGGTTCAACGCGAAGGCACTGGTGACTTTCACGTCCACGGATTTCTCTTGCTCGGCCTTGTACAGGTCGAACAGGGCGGCAATCTCCGGCAGAAGCAGGAGACGGTCGTTTTCCGCGGCAACATGAATGAAATTCTGTGCCTGTGCATTGAACTTGTCACCGCACACGTCAATGAACGTGGCGGCCTTTTCTGCGCTCGTCAGTCGCGGGGCCTTGAGCAGGCGCTGCATGGTGTCGTCTTGCGACACCGCAGCAGCCAGGCCGAGCATGGCTGACCAATTGGCCAGTTGCTGATGGGCCTGGGCATGCTCAAAGGCAGCCTTAGCGTAAGGTCGGGCCAACGTGGTCAGTTCTGCCATGATCGCCCTCGCTTAAATTTCAGCGGCCAGTTTGTTAACCAGCTCCGCATGCGCGTTTTGATCGATTGTGGCGCCAAGGATCTTTTCAGCACCACCAACGGCCAGAGCACCCACTTGGGCACGCAGGGCGTCTTTAGCGCTGTTCAGTTCCTGTTCGATCTCGGCCAGAGCCTGAGCCTTCACACGGTCAGCTTCGACGCGAGCCTGTTCACGGGCTTCGTCGACAAGCTGAGCAGCGCGTTTCTTGCTTTGCTCGATGATTTCGGCTGCCTGTGCTTTAGCTTCACGCAGTTGCTGACCCGCTTTCTCTTGGGCCAGCTCCAGGTCGCGAGCTGCGCGGTTGGCAGCGTCCAAGCCGTCGGCAATCTTCTTTTGGCGCTCTTGCAGAGCAGTGATGACCGGAGGCCATACATACTTCATGCAGAAGAGTACAAAAATCAGGAAAGCAACGGATTGGCCAATCAGGGTTGCATTAATGTTCACGCCAACACCTCGCTCGGTCTTAATTCATACAGCCATCAACTCGTGGTGACGAGTGATTAGCCGGCGATCTGACCAACGAACGGATTCGCGAAGGTGAAGAACAGAGCGATACCAACACCGATCATGGTTACGGCGTCGAGCAGACCGGCAACGATGAACATTTTGACCTGCAGCATCGGAACCATTTCTGGCTGACGAGCAGCGCCTTCCAGGAATTTGCCACCCAGCAGGCCGAAACCAATGGCGGTACCCAGAGCACCCAGGCCGATCAGCAGAGCAACAGCGATAGCGGTCAGACCAACTACAGTTTCCATCTTTCCTCCCGACTTTTACGTCGTATTGGTTAGGTTTTTAGTTTGAAGCGGTAAAACAAATCGTTTGGTACAGCATGCCCTTGCGGACTTTTTAAGCCCTCCCCCCGTACAGGCAGGGAAGGCTATCAGACACGCCAGGCGGTCTTAATGGTTATCTTCGTGAGCCATCGACAGGTAGACGATGGTCAGCATCATGAAGATGAAAGCTTGCAGGGTGATGATCAGGATGTGGAACACAGCCCACGCCCATTGCAGCACCACACCCAGGCCGCTGAGCCACAGCAGGCCGGAGCCGAACATTACAGCGATCAGGATGAACACCAGCTCGCCAGCATACATGTTGCCGAACAGACGCAGTGCCAGCGAGATCGGCTTGGCGATCAGGGTGACGAATTCCAGCAGGAAGTTGACTGGAATCAGCAGGATCTGCACGAAGATATTCTTGCTGCCAAACGGGTGCAGGGTCAGCTCACCGATGAAGCCGCCCAGTCCCTTGACCTTGATGCTGTAGAAGATGATCAGGGCGAAGACGCAGAAGGCCATGGCCAGGGTCGCGTTCGGGTCGGTGGTCGACACGGCGCGGAACGGAATGTGCGGGTCACCGGAAATCAGGATGGCCAGCTGAGGAATCCAGTCGACCGGTACCAGGTCGACGGCGTTCATCAGGAATACCCAGACGAAAATGGTCAGCGCCAGTGGTGCGATTACCGGGCTACGGCCGTGGAAGGAGTCCTTCACGCTGCCGTTGACGAAGTCGACCATCACCTCAACGAAGTTCTGCAGACCGCCAGGTTGGCCGGAAGTCGCCTTCTTAGCCGCCATGCGGAAGATCAACAGGAAGATCAGACCCAGCGCGACGGACCAACCCAGGGTGTCCAGGTGGAACGCCCAGAAGCCCATTGCCTTGGCTTCTGCAGCCGAATGGGCGAAGCCCCAGCTGCCGTCTGGTAGTTGACCGTAGGTCAGGTTCTGCAAGTGGTGCTGGATATAGCCCGAAGCGGTTTCTGCTGCCATGGTTGCCTCAAACGCCCTAAGGTCTCGAAAGTCTTTTATTCATCAGCAGGGGCGCGAACCAGCTGACCAAAAGGGTCAACACGAAGACGCCGAATACTGCTAGCGGCGCCAGTGGCTTCACTCCTGCAAAGGTCAGTGCAAAAAGCACTGCCGTCAAAATCATCTTGCCTGCCTCGCCAGCGTAAAACGACTTGACGATAGCTTGTGCCGCCCGAGCCCCGCTGAAGCGAAAAGCCTTCCAGGCGAAATACACATTGGGCAGCCAGGCAATCAAACCTCCGCAAAGGCCTGAATATCCACTGACCGCCCCTTTCCACTGCCACAACACCAAGGTTGCCAGCAGCAGTACGACAAATTGAGCCAGCAGTACCGGAAAAACCGCCCAGCGATGGAAAGGCAGGCGGTTTGGCGTGCGTATTTCCATCACAACTGCTCCTCGGAAGTCGACCAACAAGTCAGCTATGACTTGGCATAATTTGTGCCGACAAAATGCGCGCAGAGTATAGGGGTGGATTAACCCCTATTCAACTCTTCGGTAGTGATTTCCGACTTCGCGCTACAACAGGAATTGTTTCAGCGGATGTGAGCGAGCACGCCTTGCAACTCATCAAGCGAGTTGTAGCGAATAACCAACTGGCCTTTGCCCTTGTTGCCATGACGGATCTGCACGGCCGAGCCCAGGCGCTCTGCGAGCCGCTGTTCAAGGCGTGCGATATCCGGATCAGGTTTGCTCGGTTCGACCGGATCAGGCTTGTCGCTGAGCCACTGACGGACCAGTGCCTCGGTTTGGCGCACGGTGAGGCCACGTGCGACAACATGACGCGCCCCCTCCTCCTGACGATTTTCATCCAGGCCGAGCAATGCACGGGCGTGCCCCATCTCCAGATCACCGTGGGCGAGCATGGTCTTGATCGCATCAGGCAAGGTAATGAGGCGCAGCAGGTTGGCCACAGTCACCCGCGACTTGCCCACAGCATCAGCCACCTGCTGCTGGGTGAGCTCGAATTCCTGTTGCAGGCGCTGCAGGGCCATGGCCTCTTCCAGTGGGTTGAGGTCTTCGCGCTGGATGTTCTCGATCAATGCCATGGCGATGGCGGCTTCGTCGGGCACTTCGCGGACCATGGCCGGGATCGTGTCCAGGCCGGCCTGCTGGGTCGCGCGCCAACGGCGCTCACCGGCGATGATCTCGTATCGGTTGTCGCCAATCGGGCGTACCACGATCGGTTGCATCACACCATGGTTGCGAATCGAGTGCGCAAGCTCTTCCAGCGCCTCCGGGTCCATGTCCCGGCGAGGCTGATACTTGCCGCGCTGGACCAGCTCGACCGGCAGGTGTTGCAGTTCTTTCTGGTCGATCTTCACAGCCTGCTCTTCGAGCGCGCTGACGGAAGGACCACTGAGCAGTGCATCCAACCCACGTCCGAGACCCCGTTTCTTGACGGCCATACGGATTCCTTAAGTTGTTTGTGCAGTGCGTGATGGACGGCGTTGACGGCGTACCAGTTCCCCAGCCAGGGCCAGGTACGCCAGCGCGCCCCGCGATTGCTTGTCGTAAGCAAGGGCTGGCATGCCGAAGCTGGGGGCCTCGGCCAAGCGAATGTTGCGCGGAATGACCGTGTCGTATAGCTGAGGGCCAAAGTGCTCCTTCAACTGTGCCGAAACATCGTTGTTCAGGCTCAGACGCGGATCGTACATGGTCCGCAGCAGGCCCTCGATCTTCAACTCCGGGTTCAACCGGGCGGCGATACGCTTGATGTTATCCACAAGGTCGCTGAGACCTTCCAGTGCGTAGTACTCACACTGCATGGGGATAATCACGCCATCGGATGCGACCAGAGCATTCAGCGTGAGCATCGACAGCGATGGCGGGCAGTCGATGAGGATGTAGTCGTAGTTATCGCGAATAGGCGCCAGGGCGTTGCGCAGACGGCTCTCCTTGACCTGCATTTCCAGCAGCACCACCTCAGCGGCGGTCAGGTCACGGTTGGCCGGCAGCAACTGGAAGCCTCCGTGCTCGGAGTAGTGCATAGCCTGGGCCAAGTCGCACTCCCCGATCAGCAGGTCGTAGACCGAATGCTCGAGCTCGTGCTTGTCCACACCGCTGCCCATGGTGGCGTTGCCCTGCGGATCGAGGTCGATCAGCAGGACACGACGCTTGGTCGCAGCCAGCGAGGCGGCGAGATTGATACAGGTGGTTGTCTTGCCCACACCACCTTTCTGGTTCGCGATTGCGAATACCTTAGCCATTGTTGCGAGTGTTCCCAGTCATGCCTTGCGGCGCAGTATCAGCAGATGGCGCTGGCCCTGGCAACCCGGAACGGTCAGGGCCTGTTCGCTTTCCACTGTGAAGTCTGCGGGCAATGCTACCAGTTCATCGGCAGGATGCAGCCCCTTCATTGCAAGCCATTGCGTCCCGGTGTCGCCCAAGTGGCGGGTCCAGTTGGTGAAGTTCTCCATGCTGCTGAAAGCGCGGGAGATGATTCCGTCGAACGGTTGTGCCGGCTGGAAGGCCTCGACCCGGCTGTGGATAACCGTGAGGTTGTCCAGCTTGAGTTCCATTTTCACCTGAGTCAGGAAACGGGTTTTCTTGCCATTGGCGTCCAGCACGGTGACGCGCTTGTGTGGATGCAGGATAGCCAGCGGGATGCCGGGCATGCCACCGCCGCTGCCAACATCCAGCCAGTTATCACGATCGTTGTGGATAAAAGACATGACGCTAAGGCTGTCGAGCAGGTGGCGCGAAACCATCTCGTCCGGGTCGCGCACAGCAGTCAGGTTGTAGGCTTTGTTCCATTTGATCAACAGAGCCAGGTAGCCAAGCAGCTTCTCGTGCTGCTCGGCAGTCAGCTCGACGCCAAGCTGGCGCGCACCTGTGGATAACTCTTCAGCGTGTTGAGGGGTGACCAGGGAACTCAAGCGCTTTGCTCCAATTCGCGGCCAGCGCCGCGTTTTTTCAAGTGAATCAGCAACAGGGAAATCGCCGCCGGGGTCACACCCGGGATACGTGAAGCCTGGCCCAGCGTCTCCGGACGGGTCTGGCTCAGCTTGCCCTGTATCTCCTTGGACAGGCCGGAAATCGTCGTGTAGTCGATATCCACAGGCAGGCGTGTGTCTTCGCTGGCGCGCAGTCGGGCAATTTCATCCTGCTGGCGGTCGATGTAGCCGGCGTATTTGGTGCGGATCTCGACCTGCTCGGCAACCTGTGGATCGATCGCTTCACCGCCAGTCGCTTCGATCAGGCCGGCGTAGTCGATTTCGGGGCGCGCCAGCAGGTTCAGCAAGCTGTACTCGTGGCTCAGCGGAGTGCCGAATTTATCCACAATGGCCTGGCCTTGCTCGGTATTCGGCCTAACCCAGGTCGATTTCAGGCGCTGTTCCTCACGCTCGATACCGTCGCGCTTGGCGCAGAACGCGGCCCAGCGCTGGTCATCGATCAGGCCCAGTTCACGGCCCTTTTCGGTCAGGCGCAGGTCGGCGTTGTCTTCGCGCAGTATCAGCCGGTACTCGGCACGCGAGGTAAACATGCGGTACGGCTCCTGGGTACCCAAGGTAATCAGGTCGTCCACCAGTACGCCGATGTATGCCTCGTCGCGGCGCGGGCACCAGCTGTCACGGCCCTGCGCCCGCAGTGCGGCGTTAGTCCCGGCCAGCAGGCCCTGGGCGCCGGCTTCTTCGTACCCGGTGGTGCCGTTGATCTGCCCGGCGAAGAACAGGCCGCCGATGACTTTGGTCTCGAGGCTGTACTTGAGGTCACGGGGATCGAAGTAGTCGTACTCGATGGCATAGCCCGGGCGCACGATGTGGGCGTTTTCCATGCCGCGGATCGAACGGACCAGCTCCAGCTGCACGTCGAACGGCAGCGAAGTGGAAATACCGTTGGGATACAACTCATGGGTGTTCAAGCCTTCCGGCTCAATGAACACCTGGTGGCTTTCCTTGTCGGCGAAGCGGTGGATCTTGTCTTCGATCGACGGACAGTAGCGCGGACCGACACCTTCGATCACGCCTGAGTACATCGGTGAACGGTCGAGGTTCGACGCAATGATCTCGTGGGTGCGCGCATTGGTGTGGGTAATCCAGCAGCTCACCTGACGCGGGTGCATTTCGGCATTGCCCATGAACGACATCACCGGGATCGGCGTATCGCCTGGCTGTTCGGTCATTACCGAGAAGTCCACCGAGCGGCCGTCAATGCGTGGCGGGGTACCGGTTTTCAGGCGGCCGACGCGCAGCGGCAGTTCACGCATGCGGTGGGCCAGGGCAATCGAAGGTGGATCACCGGCGCGACCACCGGAATGGTTTTGCAGACCAATGTGGATAAGGCCGCCGAGGAAGGTACCGGTAGTCAGCACCACCGATTCGGCAAAGAAACGCAGGCCCATCTGGGTCACCACGCCTTTGACCTGGTCCTGCTCAACGATCAGGTCGTCGCAGGACTGCTGGAATATCCACAGGTTTGGCTGGTTTTCCAGGATTTCACGTACCACTGCCTTGTAGATGGCGCGGTCGGCTTGCGCACGGGTGGCACGTACGGCCGGGCCCTTGCGGTTGTTCAGAACGCGGAACTGGATGCCGCTCTTGTCGGTGGCCAGCGCCATGGCGCCGCCGAGCGCATCGATCTCTTTGACCAGATGGCTTTTGCCAATACCGCCGATGGCGGGGTTGCAGCTCATGTGACCGAGGGTTTCCACGTTATGGGTCAGCAGCAGGGTTTTCACACCCATGCGTGCAGACGCAAGCGCAGCCTCGGTACCGGCATGGCCGCCGCCGATGACGATCACGTCAAAACGGGAAGGGAAATCCACCACGCACCTCGTGCCTGTTTTTGCGAATAGAGAAGGTAAGCGCACAAGTATAGGGACTTCACCCCCAGTAAAGAAACCGTCTGAGCAAATTTTGACCAGTCTGTGGATGAGTGGCAAACAACAGAAATCAGAGAGAAGAAATTTAAAAAGCTTTGTTTTTATGTTTATTCTTATGCACAGCGATATCTGTGGATAAAGTCCTGTATCCCAATAATGGCGCTATGTAGAGAGAAATTAAACCCTGTGTCTGGAGTGCCATGAGGCCTATGGATAACGTCTTTTAGCCTGTGGATTAAATGGCTGTTTACCCACAGGCGGGTTTTTCCTCAGAAAAAAAGCCCGCTTATCAACTGAGCTGAAGGCGACTTTTCCACAGGGCTCCTGAGCACAGTTTTGGAGCCGAGCATGGAAAATTCAGCGCGCTGGCGGCCAGACATGGTCAGGTTGGAGCGGTCGAGCCCCCGAAAGGGTCGGTACATCCACAGAGATCTGGAGCTTGTAAGGGCTTCTTCGCGGGTCCGCCCGCCCCCACAGGTGTTTGGGTCATCGGCCTGCATGCATCTTCTGCAACGAATTTCAGGCAAAAAAAAGCCGCTCCCTAAGGAGCGGCGCTTGGCCTTGCCTGGCTGTGGATTACTTGCCGATGCAGAAGCTGGAGAATATCCGCCCAAGCAGGTCATCCGAGCTGAATGCGCCTGTAATCTCCCCCAGCGCATGCTGTGCCTGGCGTAAGTCCTCAGCCAGAAGCTCTCCCGCGCCCGCCAAGGTCAATTGAGCACGGCCGTGCTCCAGGTGCTCGCTGGCTTGGCGCAAGGCATCCAGATGGCGCCGGCGGGCGCTGAAGCCACTCTCTGCAGTCTGCTCGTAACCCATACAGCCCTTCAGATGGTCGCGGAGCAGTTGCAGCCCTGTGTCGTCGCCCTTGGCGCTCAGGGTAATGGTCACATGGCCGTCATCGCACTGTTCCAGCGCTACCCGCTCACCACTCAGGTCGGCCTTGTTGCGAATCAGCGTGACCTTGGCCGGGTCCGGCCGCTGAGCGAGAAACTCCGGCCACAAAGCGAACGGATCGCTGGCCTCGGGCGCAGTGGAGTCGACCACCAGTAGCACACGGTCTGCCTCGCCAATGGCCTTCAGGGCGCGTTCCACACCGATCTTTTCCACATGGTCATCGGTATCGCGCAAGCCAGCAGTATCGACAACGTGCAGCGGCATGCCGTCGATGTGGATATGTTCGCGCAGGATATCCCGCGTGGTGCCGGCGATGTCAGTGACGATGGCAGCTTCCCGCCCGGCCAGCTGGTTCAGCAAGCTCGACTTACCAGCATTCGGCCGGCCGGCAATGACTACCGTCATGCCGTCACGCAGCAAGGCGCCCTGCCCGGCCTCGCGCTGCACAGTGGATAACTCGCTGCGCACGGCATCAAGCATCGACAGCACGTGGCCATCGGCGAGGAAGTCGATCTCTTCCTCAGGAAAATCGATCGCCGCCTCGACGTAAATTCGCAGGGCAATCAACGCCTCGGTGAGGCTGTGCACACGCTTGGAGAATTCCCCTTGCAGCGAGCGCAGGGCGTTGCGCGCTGCCTGGCTGGAACTGGCCTCGATCAGGTCGGCGATGGCTTCGGCCTGCGCCAGGTCGAGCTTGTCGTTGAGGAAGGCGCGCTCGCTGAACTCGCCCGGGCGAGCCAGACGACAGCCGACTTGTACACAGCGCTGCAGCAGCATGTCCAAGACCACAGGGCCACCGTGTCCCTGCAGTTCAAGCACGTCCTCGCCAGTGAACGAATTAGGCCCTGGAAAGAACAGAGCAATCCCTTCGTCCAGCACCAGCCCTTCATCGTCGCGGAACGGACCGTAATGGGCATGCCGCGGGGTCAGGGTGCGGCCAGTGATCAACAGGCCGGCCTTGGCAGCCAGAGGGCCGGACAACCTGACAATTCCCACACCGCCCCGGCCCTGGGCCGTGGCGATGGCGGCGATGGTTTCACGCACAGTGTTCATGCTCGAAAGCCTCTACGACAAAAACGACAGATAGCAAAAACGCCCCACTAGGGGGCGTTTTTTATTCACAGGCTAGCGTATTAGCCCGTCAAGCAGCAGCTTTTTTGGTAGCTGCTTCGATACGGCGAGTGATGTACCACTGCTGCGAAATCGACAGGCAGTTGTTCACAACCCAGTACAGCACCAGACCGGCAGGGAACCACAGGAAGAAGAAGGTGAAGATGATTGGCATCATTTTCATCACCTTGGCCTGCATCGGATCCGGCGGAGTCGGGTTCAGGCGCTGCTGGATGAACATGGTGGCGCCCATGATGATCGGCAGGATGAAGAACGGATCCTTGATCGACAGGTCGGTAATCCAAAGGATCCATGGGGCCTGGCGCATTTCCACGCTTTCCAGCAATACCCAGTACAGGGCCAGGAATACCGGCATCTGCACCAGGATCGGCAGGCAGCCGCCCAGTGGGTTGATCTTCTCTTTCTTGTAAAGCTCCATCATCGCCTGGGACATCTTCTGGCGATCGTCACCGAAGCGTTCCTTGAGTGCGGCGAGCTTAGGTGCAACGGCACGCATACGCGCCATGGAGCGGTAGCTGGCAGCCGACAGTGGGAAGAACAGGCCTTTGATCAACATGGTCAGCACGATGATCGACCAGCCCCAGTTACCCAGCAGGCTGTGGATATGTTGCAGCAGCCAGAAGATCGGTTGGGCGATAAACCACAGGAAGCCGTAGTCGACGGTCAATTCCAGGCCTGGGGACAACTCTTTCAGCTTGGACTGGATCTTCGGACCAGCGTACAGCAGGGCACTGGTTTCGACCTTGCCGCCAGCCGGTACGCTGATAACCGGGCCGGTGTAGCCGATGATGTAGTTGCCCTGGCTATCCTTGCGGGTCTGGACAACGTTGTTGTCCGACTTGGCCGGAATCCAGGCGGTCACGAAGTAGTGCTGCAGCCAGGCAACCCAGCCGCCGGACACATTTTCTTTCAAACTACCTTTGTCGATGTCCTTCATCGAGACCTTTTTGTAAGGCTCAGATGCTGTCCACAGGGCTGCACCCAGGTAGGTAGCGGTGCCGGTGGCAGTACTGGAGGACGGATCGCCGCTGGCATCACGCTTGAGCTGGGCAAACATGTTGCCGCTCCAGGCTTGGCCGCTCTGGTTGTCGATCAGGTAGCTGACATTCAGGTCGTACTCACCGCGCTTGAAGCTGAAACGCTTGATGTAGTTGACACCGTTGTCACTGAACTTAAGGTCTACCACCAGTTGTTCCTGGCCGTCGGCCAGCTGGTAGCTCTTCTGCTCGGCGGCATACAGGGGACGGCCGCTGGCGCGGGCATCCGGGCCATCGGTGCCGGTCAGACCACTTTGTGCCAGGTAAACACGCTCACCACCGTTGTCGAACAACTGGAATGGAATGTTCGGGTGGTCTTGACGGCGTGGGTACTTCGGCAGGTTCAGCTGGACGATGTCACCACCGACCGGATCGATAGCCAGTTCCAGAACGTCGGTCTTGACTCGGATCAGGTCCTTGCTGAGTGCGACCGGTGCCAGTTCGGCAGGGCTCGATTCGGCGTTGGCGCTCGGTACATCGGCGCTGGCACCGTTGTTACCGGCCGGCACGCCATCGGGCAAGCCCGGAGCAACAGTGCTGGCAGCAGTATTCTGAGTCGGCAGGGCAGCCTGGCCGTAGTCATCGTTCCACTTCAGGACCATGACGTAGGACACGACTGCCAGCGCGGCGATCAGGATCGTGCGTTTAATATCCATGATTACTCGGCTATCGAAGAAGTTCGGGAGGAAGGAGCGGGTGGAACGGGGTCGAAACCGCCGTCATTCCACGGATGACAACGCCCCAGGCGACGAACGGCCAGCCACCCACCACGCCAGATGCCATGGTTTTCGATGGCTTCATACGCGTAACAGGAGCAACTGGGGAAAAACCGACAGTGATTGGCCATCAGAGGACTAATGGCGTAACGGTAAAACTGGATCGGAACGAGTGCCAGTTTACGCATCTTGGCTGTCTACCCCTGCGGAATTGGCGGTGACTCCTGGTGTCGGCCGGCTGCGCGCCAGGCGTTTCCAGAGCTTGCCAAAGTGTTGGTGCAATTCCGGGTTTTCTATCTCACCCAATCCCTTGCGCGCGACGATCACGATGTCCAAGCCGGCAAGCAATTGCTGGTTCAGACGAAAGGAATCGCGCATCAAGCGCTTGAGGCGGTTGCGTTGAACGGCGAGCTTGACACTCTTCTTGCCGATTACCAAGCCAAGGCGTGGGTGATCGAGGCCGTTCTCGCGAGCAAGGATCAGCAGGTTTTTCCCTGGAACCTTGCCGGTTGGGGAGTCGAAGACCGCTTTGAAATGCCGGGGTGTAAGCAGTCGCTTTTCCCGACTGAAGTCCTGACTCACCACCTGTGCCGAAAAATCAAATGGCCAGACGCTTACGGCCTTTGGCACGACGACGCGACAGAACAGCACGGCCGTTCTTGGTAGCCATACGGGCACGGAAACCGTGGGTGCGGGCGCGCTTGATGGTGCTTGGTTGGAAAGTACGTTTCATGGCGTGTTACCTGGTTTGTCGACGACGGGCCGGGATGGCCCCCTTTTTAAGAGACCGGCGATTCTAGAGAAAGCAAGCCCATAGGTCAATTTCCAACCAGTCTTTCCATATAGAGCATGTGATGGACGGTGCCTGTTGATCAGTGCCCAAGGGGTGCTTGATCGGACACACGGATCGGGGACAACATGAAAAAAAAGAAGAGACATATAAAAAGCTTTTTTGAAGAACTTATAAATCTTAAGTGGATAACCTTCTGTGGATAACCTTCGCCAGCCCATGAATTACGGGGTTTACAGAGTTTCACAACTTTGTTCTGAACCCGTGCTGCGCTTGTTCCCATCGTGAGCGAAAGCTGTGGATAGAAACGCCTGTTATCCACAGAGGAGTTATCAACAGGCTAAGAGGTGGGGTTGTGCATAGCCCTCATGGGCATTTATCCACAGGGCTTATTCACAGAAGCAAAAAGCCGTTTTGGTCTATAAATGGCTGTTTTGTCGTGGTTCCTAACGTGTCCACATGTGGATAACTGAACGCTCGACCGGTACAATGGCGGTTTGTTTTTGCCTCATCCGGCTTTCAAACTCAGGGGATATCCGTGTCAGTGGAACTTTGGCAGCAGTGCGTGGAGCTTCTGCGCGATGAACTGCCTGCCCAGCAATTCAACACCTGGATCCGTCCGCTACAGGTCGAAGCCGAAGGCGACGAGTTGCGCGTCTATGCGCCTAACCGTTTCGTTCTCGATTGGGTCAATGAAAAGTACCTGGGTCGCTTGCTCGAGCTGTTGGGTGAGAACGGTAGCGGCATTGCACCAGCCCTTTCCTTATTAATAGGTAGCCGCCGCAGCTCGGCCCCAAGGGCTGCGCCCAACGCGCCGGTCAGCGCTGCCGTTGCGGCCTCGCTGGCGCAGACTCAGGCACACAAGACGGCCCCGGCAGCAGCGGTTGAACCCGTTGCCGTGGCCGCGGCCGAGCCTGTATTGGTCGAGACGTCTTCGCGTGACAGCTTTGATGCCATGGCCGAGCCTGCTGCGGCGCCGCCCAGTGGTGGCCGGGCTGAACAGCGCACCGTGCAGGTTGAAGGTGCGCTCAAGCACACCAGTTATCTGAACCGGACCTTTACCTTTGACACCTTCGTCGAAGGTAAGTCGAACCAGCTCGCCCGCGCGGCTGCCTGGCAGGTTGCGGACAACCCTAAGCATGGCTACAACCCACTGTTCCTTTATGGCGGTGTGGGTTTGGGTAAAACCCACCTTATGCATGCTGTGGGTAACCATCTGCTGAAGAAGAATCCGAACGCCAAGGTGGTGTACCTGCATTCGGAGCGCTTCGTCGCGGACATGGTCAAAGCGTTGCAACTTAACGCCATCAACGAATTCAAGCGCTTCTACCGCTCGGTGGACGCGTTGCTGATCGACGATATCCAGTTCTTCGCTCGCAAAGAGCGCTCGCAAGAAGAGTTTTTCCACACCTTCAACGCCTTGCTTGAGGGTGGCCAGCAGGTAATCCTTACCTCTGACCGCTATCCCAAGGAAATCGAAGGCCTGGAAGAGCGTCTGAAGTCGCGCTTTGGTTGGGGCCTGACGGTGGCTGTCGAGCCGCCAGAGCTGGAGACCCGCGTAGCGATCCTGATGAAAAAGGCCGATCAGGCCAAAGTCGAGCTCCCCCATGACGCAGCCTTTTTCATCGCTCAGCGCATCCGGTCCAACGTCCGTGAGCTGGAAGGTGCACTGAAGCGGGTTATCGCTCATTCGCACTTCATGGGGCGTGACATCACCATCGAGCTGATTCGTGAATCGCTAAAGGATCTGTTGGCGCTGCAAGACAAACTGGTCAGTGTGGATAACATTCAGCGTACCGTCGCTGAGTACTACAAGATCAAGATCTCCGATCTGTTGTCCAAGCGTCGTTCGCGTTCTGTCGCGCGCCCGCGTCAGGTAGCCATGGCCCTGTCAAAGGAGTTGACCAACCACAGTCTGCCGGAAATCGGGGACATGTTCGGTGGTCGCGACCATACGACCGTGCTGCACGCCTGCCGCAAAATCAATGAATTGAAGGAATCCGACGCGGACATCCGCGAGGACTACAAGAACCTGCTGCGGACGCTGACGACCTGATGGCCGTCTGCGCAGCTAATTGAAGGCAAGGGACTAGACCATGCATTTCACCATTCAACGCGAAGCCCTGTTGAAACCCCTGCAACTGGTCGCCGGTGTCGTCGAGCGCCGTCAGACCTTGCCGGTCCTGTCCAACGTATTGCTGGTCGTACAAGGCCAGCAACTGTCGTTGACTGGTACCGACCTGGAAGTCGAGCTGGTAGGCCGCGTGCAACTGGAAGAGCCGGCAGAGCCTGGCGAGATCACTGTTCCGGCGCGCAAGCTGATGGACATCTGCAAAAGCCTGCCTAACGACGCCCTGATCGATATCAAGGTCGATGAGCAGAAATTGTTGGTAAAGGCCGGCCGCAGCCGCTTCACCCTGTCGACCCTGCCTGCCAATGACTTCCCGACTGTGGAAGAAGGCCCGGGTTCGCTGACCTGCAACTTGGAGCAGAGCAAGCTGCGCCGCCTGATCGAGCGTACCAGCTTCGCCATGGCCCAGCAGGATGTGCGCTATTACCTCAACGGCATGCTGCTTGAGGTTTCCCGCAACACGTTGCGGGCCGTATCCACCGACGGTCACCGCCTGGCGCTTTGCTCGATGAGTGCGCCGATCGAGCAGGAGGGTCGGCACCAGGTCATCGTGCCGCGTAAAGGTATCCTGGAGTTGGCGCGCCTGCTGACCGATCCTGAAGGTATGGTCAGCATCGTGCTGGGCCAGCATCACATCCGCGCCACTACTGGCGAGTTCACCTTTACCTCCAAGCTGGTGGACGGCAAGTTCCCGGACTACGAGCGCGTACTGCCCAAAGGCGGTGACAAGCTGGTTGTCGGAGACCGCCAGGCGCTGCGTGAAGCTTTCAGCCGTACTGCGATTCTTTCCAACGAAAAGTACCGCGGTATTCGCCTGCAACTGGCTGCCGGTCAACTTAAGATCCAGGCTAACAACCCTGAGCAGGAAGAAGCTGAAGAAGAAATCAGCGTGGACTACGAAGGTAGCTCGCTGGAGATTGGTTTCAACGTCAGCTACTTGCTGGACGTGCTGGGCGTGATGACTACTGAGCAAGTTCGTCTGATCTTGTCCGATTCAAACAGCAGTGCGCTGCTGCAGGAAGCTGGCAATGACGATTCTTCCTACGTTGTCATGCCGATGCGCCTGTAACCTGTAGCAGGCGAAATGTCCCTTCGACGTATCATGGTCACCGCGGTGCGCAACTTGCACCCGGTGACACTCTTACCCTCCCCCCGCATCAACATCCTTTACGGCGCCAACGGCAGCGGCAAGACCAGCATGCTAGAAGCCGTGCATTTGCTCGGGCTGGCCCGTTCATTTCGCAGCACCCGCCTGAATCCGGTTATTCAGTACGAACAGGCTGCCTGTACTGTGTTCGGCGAGGTTCAGCTGACGGAGGGTGGTACGAGCAACCTGGGTGTGTCCCGTGAGCGCCAAGGGGATTTTACTATCCGCATCGATGGGCAGAATGCGCGCAGTGCTGCGCAATTAGCTGAGTTACTGCCCCTTCAGCTCATCAACCCAGACAGTTTCCGGCTGCTGGAAGGTGCCCCAAAAATACGCCGCCAGTTTCTGGACTGGGGGGTGTTCCACGTGGAACCTCGTTTTCTGCCAGCCTGGCAACGCCTTCAGAAGGCGCTGCGGCAGCGGAACTCATGGTTGCGTCATGGTACACTTGACCCAGCTTCGCAAGCCGCCTGGGACCGGGAATTGTGCCTGGCTAGCGCGGAAATAGATGAATACCGTCGCAACTACATCAAGGCCTTGAAGCCCGTCTTCGAGCGAACCCTGAGCGAACTGGTCGAGCTGGACGGGTTGACCCTAAGCTACTACCGAGGCTGGGACAAGGACCGGGAACTGCAAGAAGTGCTCGCCTCCTCCCTCCTTCGCGATCAGCAGATGGGCCATACCCAAGCCGGTCCGCAGCGTGCTGATCTGCGTTTGCGGTTGGCTGGCAACAACGCAGCCGACATCCTGTCGCGTGGTCAGCAAAAGTTGGTGGTATGCGCATTGCGCATTGCCCAAGGCCACCTCGTCAGTCAGGCTCGCCGCGGTCACTGTATTTATCTCGTGGATGACTTGCCGTCCGAACTGGATGACCAGCATCGCCGCGCACTGTGCCGCTTGCTTGAAGAATTACGCTGCCAGGTGTTCATCACCTGTGTAGATCACGAATTACTGAGGGAAGGCTGGCAGACGGAAACGCCAGTTGCTTTGTTCCACGTGGAACAAGGCCGTATCACCCAGACCCACGACCATCGGGAGTGAAGGCATGAGCGAAAATCAAACGTACGACTCCTCCAGCATCAAGGTGCTGAAAGGTTTGGATGCCGTACGCAAGCGTCCCGGCATGTACATTGGCGACACCGATGATGGTAGTGGCCTGCACCACATGGTCTTCGAGGTGGTCGACAACTCGATCGACGAAGCCCTCGCCGGTCACTGCGATGACATCACTGTCATCATCCATCCGGACGAATCTATTAGTGTGCGCGACAACGGTCGCGGCATTCCGGTCGATGTGCATAAGGAAGAAGGCGTTTCCGCAGCCGAGGTCATCATGACTGTGCTGCACGCCGGCGGTAAGTTCGACGACAACTCCTACAAAGTATCCGGCGGTTTGCACGGTGTAGGTGTGTCGGTTGTGAACGCTCTGTCCGAGAAGCTGGTTCTGACCGTTCGCCGTAGCGGCAAGATCTGGGAACAGACTTACGTTCACGGTGTTCCACAAGCGCCTATGGCGGTTGTCGGTGACAGTGAAACCACGGGTACTCACATCCACTTCAAGCCATCGGCTGAAACCTTCAAGAACATTCACTTCAGCTGGGACATCCTGGCCAAGCGCATCCGCGAACTGTCGTTCCTCAACTCGGGCGTTGGCATTCTGCTGAAGGATGAGCGCAGCGGTAAGGAAGAGTTCTTCAAGTACGAAGGCGGTCTGCGTGCGTTCGTCGAGTACTTGAACACCAACAAGACGCCGGTCAACTCTCAGGTTTTCCACTTCAACGTTCAGCGTGACGATGGCGTGGGTGTTGAAGTCGCCCTGCAATGGAACGACAGCTTTAACGAAAACCTGCTGTGCTTTACCAACAATATTCCGCAGCGAGATGGCGGCACCCACCTGGTGGGCTTCCGTTCCTCGCTGACCCGTAGCCTTAACAGCTACATCGAGCAGGAAGGCCTGGCCAAGAAGAACAAGGTGGCAACCACTGGCGACGACGCCCGTGAAGGCCTGACCGCAATCATCTCGGTGAAGGTACCGGACCCGAAGTTCAGCTCGCAGACCAAGGACAAGCTGGTCTCCTCGGAGGTGAAAACCGCCGTGGAACAGGAGATGAACAAGTACTTCGCCGATTTCCTCTTGGAAAACCCGAACGAGGCGAAGGCCGTCGTTGGCAAGATGATCGACGCAGCTCGCGCCCGTGAAGCCGCCCGTAAAGCCCGTGAGATGACCCGCCGTAAAGGTGCGCTGGATATCGCGGGTCTGCCGGGCAAGCTGGCCGACTGCCAAGAGAAGGATCCTGCTCTCTCCGAACTGTACCTGGTGGAGGGTGACTCTGCGGGTGGCTCAGCCAAGCAAGGCCGCAACCGTCGTACCCAGGCGATCTTGCCGCTGAAGGGTAAAATCCTCAACGTCGAGAAAGCGCGCTTCGACAAGATGATTTCGTCCCAGGAAGTGGGCACGCTGATCACTGCGCTGGGCTGTGGTATCGGCCGTGAAGAGTACAACATCGACAAACTGCGTTATCACAACATCATCATCATGACCGATGCTGACGTTGACGGTTCGCACATCCGTACGCTGCTGCTGACCTTCTTCTTCCGTCAGCTGCCGGAGCTGGTCGAGCGTGGCTACATCTATATTGCCCAGCCGCCGCTGTACAAGGTGAAACGAGGCAAGCAGGAGCAGTACATCAAGGACGATGAGGCCATGGAAGAGTACATGACCCAGTCGGCTCTGGAAGATGCCAGCCTGCACCTGGACGAATCGGCACCAGCAGTTTCCGGTGTGCAGCTGGAAGCGCTGGTGAATGAGTTCCGTAGTGTCATGAAGACTCTCAAGCGCCTGTCGCGCTTGTACCCGGAAGAGCTGACCGAGCACTTCGTCTACCTGCCTGAGGTGACCCTGGAGCAGTTGGGTGACCACGCAGTGATGCAAGCCTGGCTGGCTCAGTTCCAGGAGCGTCTGAACTCCAGCCAGAAGTCTGGCCTGGCTTACAACGCCAGCCTGCGTGAAGACAAAGAGCGCAACGTATGGCTACCTGAAGTGGAAATTACCTCTCACGGTCTGGCCAGCTACATCACCTTCAACCGCGATTTCTTCGGCAGCAATGACTACCGTACCGTAGTCAACATTGGTGCCAAGCTTTCGAGCCTGTTGGGTGAAGGTGCGTACGTGCAGCGCGGTGAACGCCGCAAGGCAATCGTCGAGTTCAAAGAGGGCCTGGATTGGCTGATGAACGAGACCACCAAGCGCCATACGATTCAGCGATACAAAGGGCTGGGTGAGATGAACCCGGACCAACTGTGGGAAACCACCATGGACCCGACCGTTCGCCGTATGCTCAAGGTCACTATCGAAGATGCCATCGCCGCTGACCAGATCTTCAACACCCTGATGGGTGATGCGGTCGAGCCGCGTCGTGACTTCATCGAAAGTAACGCGCTGTCGGTGTCGAACCTGGACTTCTGATCAGGTGTAATTCGCCAGACACTAAAAAGCCCGCTGATGCGGGCTTTTTAGTGTCTGCAAACAATCAGTAGCCGGTGAGAATGTTCACGATCACACCGCTGGCAATAGCCACCAGCACATAGTCGCCATTCACATACAGCCAACGATGATCACGAGGTGGCGCATACAGGTGGCGCGCTTTCCAGTCAGTTACCCAGTAACGGTCTCCACGGTAATGTGGATCAACGGCATGACCCCGCTGCCACTGCTTATGAGGTATCGGCATGCCTTGTTGTGGGTGGAAGTTTGGATCACGGTAAGCAGGACCGCGGCCATTGTCATGTCGGCCCTGGTGCTGTGGTTGACCCTGTGGTGGGTTGCCTTGGTGCGATGGGCCGCCATCATGCCGATCAGGCGGGCCCGGTTGCGCGAAGCTTGCCAGCGGTGTGCTGAGCATGAGCGCGGCGCAGATCACGGTTAGGGCTTTCTTCATTTTGATGCGGTCCTCTGCCTGTTAATCGCCTGGCAAGTATTGATTGCCAGGTTCGGTTAACTGATCAGACCACGATTTTTCCCTTTCAATGTCAGGGCGCAGGTAAAGGTCCGGTAAAGTCTGGCGTTCTTTCAGTTCAGCCCGAGCGCTTTCAAGCGGCGATACAGCGTGCGTTCACTCATGCCAAGATGACTGGCCAGTTCACTGCGCGAGCCTTTGAACTGCTCCAGCGCCTGCGCCAGCTCACCCAGGTCATTGCGACGGCCGCTTCCTTTAGCCGCGCCAGTCAGTCCAGTGTCTTCCGGTAAATGCTCTGGCCTGATCACACCGTCATCGGCAAACAAACGCGCGCGTTCCAGAATGTTGCGCAGTTCGCGGATATTGCCCGGAAACGGATGCAATGCAAGTTGCTGCAAGGCGTCTTCACTCAGCCTGGGCGTCGGCTGGCCGGCCATGCGCTGCAGCAGGCTCTGTGCGAGCAGCGGCAGATCTTCCACCCGTTCGCGCAATGCAGGCAGACGAATCGGGAAGCCGCTGATGCGGTAATACAGGTCTTCACGGAAGGAGCCATCCGCGACCATTTGTTTAAGTGGTTTATGGGTGGCCGATATCAGGCGGAAATCCGAATGCACAGTGCGCAGGCTGCCCACGGGACGGAAACTCCCGGACTCTATCAGGCGCAGCAACTTCACCTGCATCGCCAGCGGCACTTCACCAATTTCATCGAGGAACAGGGTGCCGCCATGCGCCGCCTCGGCCAAGCCGATCTTGCGCTGATTCGCCCCGGTGAACGCGCCCTTCTCATAGCCGAACAGTTCACTCTCGAACAACGACTCGGTCAGGCCGGTGCAGTCGACCACCACCAGTGGGCCGTTGGCCCTGGGGCTGCCCATGTGCACTGCACGGGCGAACAGCTCCTTGCCGGTCCCCGACTCCCCCTGCAGCAACACCGGGATCTGCGCCGGTGCCGCACGCTGCAGGCTGGCCAGCGCGGCCTTGAAGGTTGGCGCGCGGCCGACCAACCCCTGCTCCTGTGGCTGGGCCGAAGCGAGGGTGATGGTGGTGAGGCGTTCGACAAAGGCCACTACCTTGCCCTGCTCATCCAGGATCGGCCGCAACTCCACATCCACATGCTCCGGGCCACGTGGTGTGTGATGAATGTGCAATACCCGCTCCGGTACCTTGCTGTCCCACGCCTTGCGCATCGGGCAATGTTCGCCAGCCTGGTCGCACGGCACAGCGTAGTGGTGCGAAACCCTGTGGCACTTCTCGCCCAGTGGGGCCTGATCATGCCGGCCAAACTGACGGCGATAGGCCGCATTGGCGGCGAGGATGTTGTAGTCGGTGTCCAACACGATGGTCGGAAGGGCATCGTGCTCGAGGTAGGAAACCAGAGCTAGGATGAGAGGATGGGCTTCAGGCATGTCGGCACCGTATGGATGACCGACGCAGGGTAACAAGGACTGCCAAACACTGCCATTGGCTGTCAGTCGACTGCCACCTGGGCTGCCAGTTTTGCCCGCAGCTGTCTGCAACTGGCCGGTTTTATTGGCCAGTGAGTGGCAAAAAGCCTGGCATGCATCTTGATAAAGCTCCTGTCACTGCCTACGCCTGTACAAGGCGGGGCGGATAAATTGGAGAACGTGATGATCATCGGCAACAACCTTCACGTGGACGCCTTCTACGACGAGGCGACCTCGACCATCAGCTATCTGGTCATGGACCGTGAAACCCGACAATGCGCATTGATCGACAGCGTGCTGGATTACGACCCCAAGTCCGGGCGCACCTGTAGCGCTTCGGCTGATCGCTTGGTCGAGCGTGTGAATGAACTGAACGCCAGCGTGCGGTGGGTGTTGGAAACCCATGTGCACGCTGACCATCTTTCAGCGGCTGCCTACCTGAAAGAAAAGCTGGGCGGCCATACCGCAATTGGCGCGCACATTACCCAGGTGCAGAAAGTGTTTGGCGCCTTGTTCAACGCAGAGCCCGGCTTTGCCCGTGATGGCAGCCAGTTCGATGTGCTGCTCGAAGATGAGGAAGGTTTCCGTATTGGCAACCTGCAGGCCCGTGCGTTGCACACGCCTGGGCACACACCCGCGTGCATGAGTTTCATGATCGAAGATGCCGGCGAGATCGCGGTGTTCGTTGGAGACACCTTGTTCATGCCCGATTACGGCACCGCCCGCTGCGACTTCCCCGGGGCCGATGCCCGCACCTTGTACCGCTCAATCCGTCGCCTGCTGGCGTTTCCCGATCAGACTCGGTTGTTCATGTGCCACGACTACCTGCCGGGTGGCCGCGACATGCAGTACGTCACAACTGTCGCCGAGCAGCGCGCCAGCAACATTCACATCCATCAGGGTATCGATGAGGACAGCTTCGTTGCCATGCGCGAAGCCCGTGACAAGACGCTCGAAATGCCCGTACTGATCCTGCCTTCGGTGCAGGTGAACATGCGTAGCGGCCAGCTACCCCCTCCGGAGGCGAACGGCGTGAGCTATCTGAAGATCCCGCTGAACAAGCTGTAACCGCCCTGCCCCCATAATCAGATTTCCAGGATTTGCCGCCATGCCTGCCTTGTTGTCCCCTGCCAATACCGACCACCACAAGGTGGTCATCGTCGGTGCCGGTGCCGCCGGGATCGCCACTGCTTCCAGCCTGATCAGCCGCGACCCATCGTTGGACGTCGCCTTGATCGACCCTGCCGAAGTGCACTACTACCAACCCGGCTGGACCATGGTCGGTGCCGGTGTGTTCAAGGCACCCAGCACTGCCCGCACCATGGCGTCGACCATTCCTCGCGGTGTGCGCTGGGTCAAGGCGCGGGTAAAGGGATTCGACCCGTTGGGCCAGTTGGTCATCCTCGATGATGCTCGCGCCATCAGCTATGAACAGCTGATCGTCTGCCCCGGCCTCAAGCTGGACTGGGCGGCCATCGATGGGCTCAGCGAGACCCTGGGCCGCAATGGTGTCACCTCCAACTACCGCTACGACCTGGCGCCCTATACCTGGGAACTGGTGCAAAAGCTCAAGCAAGGACGCGCGCTGTTCAGCCAGCCGCCCATGCCGATCAAGTGCGCCGGTGCACCACAGAAGGCGCTGTATCTGTCTTGTGACCACTGGCTGCGCCATGGCCATTTGGGGGCGGTGAAAGCCAGCTTCTACAATGCGGGTGCCGTGCTGTTCGGTGTCGCGGACTACGTGCCCGCGCTGATGAAGTACATCGAAAAATACGCCGTCGATCTCAACTTCTCTCACCGGTTGGTTGCCGTAGACGGCCCCGGAAAGCGCGCTACATTCTTGCGTACCTTGCCCGATGGCAGCAGCGAAACGCGCATCGAGGTCTTTGACATGCTGCACGTGGTACCGCCACAGGTGGCGCCAGACTTCATTCGCGAAAGTCCCTTGGCTGATAGCTCCGGCTGGGTTGACGTCGATCCGCATACCCTGCGCCATCGCAAATACACTAACGTTCATGCCCTGGGTGACGTGGCTAACACCAGCAATGCCAAGACCGCCGCTGCGGCCCGCAAGCAGGCACCGGTGGTCGCCAACAATGTCCTGGTGGCGCTGGGCAGGCTGGCGACCCTGGCCCAGTACGACGGCTATGGCTCGTGCCCGCTTACCGTCGAGCGCGGCAAGATCGTCCTGGCCGAATTCACCTATGGCGGCAAGCTGGCACCGAGCTTCCCCAACTGGTTACTCGATGGCCGCAAGCCGACACGTCTGGCCTGGCTGCTCAAGGCACAGGCGCTGCCACCGTTGTACTGGCAAGGCATGCTCAAGGGGCGCGAGTGGTTGGCACGCCCGCAGCTGGTAGCCGAGGGTGGGCAGTGATCGAGCATCAACTGTTAGGGGCGGGCCTTGGCGCAATCATCGGCGCTGTGCTGGCGCTGACCGGCGCAGGCGGTGGCATTCTCGCTGTACCCTTACTGGTGTTCGGCCTGGGGTTATCGATGGTCGAAGCGGCACCGGTGGGCCTGTTGGCTGTAGGTTTGGCTGCAGCGGTTGGTGCGGTGCTGGGCTTGCGCCAAGGGATGGTGCGTTATCGGGCTGCGCTGTTCATCGCTTTGGTTGGTGTGGCAGCAGCGCCGTTCGGGCTGATGCTGGCGCACCGCCTGCCGAATGCACCGTTGCAGGTGGTATTCGCTGGCGTGCTGGTTTATGCCTGCCTGCGCATCTGGCGCAAGGCGGCCAAAGAGCTGCGTGGCGAAGCCAATGACGCTCATCGCTTTATCGAGCCGTGTGTGCTGAACCCGTTGCAGGGGCGTTTGCGCTGGACCCTGCCCTGCGCGCGCGCACTGGCATTCACGGGTGCCTTGTCCGGGTTGTTGTCCGGCCTGCTCGGCGTGGGTGGGGGGTTCGTCATCATCCCTGCCCTGAACCGCTACACCAACCTGCGCATGGCCAGCATCGTTTCCACTTCGCTGGCGGTGATTGCCTTGGTCTCTACCGGCAGTGTGGTCAGCGCCAGCCTTGCGGGCGTCATGCACTGGCAGGTTGGCGCCCCGTTTGCCGTCGGCGCGGTGCTCGGTCTGCTGCTGGCGCGACCCTTGGCAGCCAGGTTGGCCGGGCCGCGTCTGCAGCAGATGTTTGCCGTGGCAGGTTGGGCCGCTGCCCTGTTGTTGGCCGGCAAGGCACTACTCGGCTAGCAACTCGCTTTGTTCGGCCGCGCACAACGCCAGCAGGTAGTCCCACACCACCCGCAGGCGCACAGACTTGTGCAGCTCGCGTCGGGTGCAGATCCAGTAGCTACGCTGGATGGTCTCACCCGGCAGCACGCGCACCAGTGTCGGGTCGTGGCGGGCCATGTAGTTGGGCAGCACGGCGATGCCGAGCCCGGCGCGGGCGGCAGCTTGCTGGGCGATCACGCTCGTACTGCGAAACACCACGTTGGGTGCTCGGCAGAAACTGTTGAGAAACAGCAGTTCCTGGCTGAACAGCAAATCGTCGACGTAGCCGATCCAGCTGTGCCGGGCCAAGTCTTCGCGGTTGCGCAGTGGCGGTGCGCGGTCCAGGTAGTCCTGGCTGGCGTACAGCGCCAAGCGGTAGTCGGTGAGTTTGCGGGTGATCAGCAGATCGGCGTTGGGTCGCTCCAGATGGATGCTGATTTCTGCCTCGCGGTTGAGGATGCTGACGAAACGCGGCACCGCTACCAGTTCTACCTCCAGGCCGGGGTAGCGCTCGAACAATGCGTTCATGCGTGGGGTGAAGAACATGATGCCGATGCCTTCGGTTACCCCCAGGCGAATCTTGCCCAGCGGGGTGATGGCCTGGGTGATTTCCTCCTGTGCCAGCAAGGCGACGTTCTCCATGGCTTCGGCATGCTTGAGCAGGGCTTGGCCCGAGGGGGTCAGCTCGTAGCCCTGGGCATGCTGCACGAACAGCGCGGTCCCCAGGCTCTGCTCGATGCTCTCGATATGCCGGGCCACGGTGCTGTGGGTAGTGTTCAGGCGCTTGGCGGCGGTCAGCAGGCGGCCGCTGCGCTGCAACTCGAGGAAAAACCGCAGATCATTCCAGTCGAACATGCTTGTCCTTTATGGCAGTTCGTTCCGGCCTCTTCACGGGCATGCCCCGCAGGTGCGGTGAACACCCTGAAGGTAACGTGATCCCTGAGGTGCGGGCGAGCCCGCGAAAAGGTCGGTACAGGCTTGCCACTGTGCTAAAACGCACAGCGGCTGCGCGAAATCTCGTGTTTCATCCACGAAATTACTCACTAAGATGGATCGGGACAAGAATAAAAAACAGGCGCGAGGTTGCACATGCCATCAGCCGATTCTGTCTTCGACTACGTGGTCGTAGGGGCCGGTCCCGCCGGATGCCTGCTGGCCAATCGTTTGTCCGCCGACCCTTCCTGCCGCGTGCTGCTGCTGGAGGCGGGTGGCCGCGACAATTATCCCTGGATCCACATCCCCGTCGGTTACCTCTACTGCATCGGCAACCCGCGCACAGACTGGTGCTTCAAGACCGAGGCACAGGCTGGCCTCGGCGGTCGCGCGTTGGGTTATCCAAGGGGCAAGGTGCTAGGTGGCTGTTCGTCGATCAACGGCATGATCTACATGCGGGGCCAAGCCGCCGACTATGACCATTGGGCCGCGCAAGGCAACGACGGCTGGGCGTGGAAAGATGTGTTACCCCTGTTCAAGGCCAGCGAAAACCACTTTGCCGGCGCCAGCGAGCACCATGGTGCGGAGGGCGAGTGGCGGGTCGAGCGCCAACGCTACAGCTGGCCGATCCTTGATGCTTTCCGTGATGCCGCCGCGCAGAGTGGTATTGGCAAGGTCGACGATTTCAACACTGGCGACAACCAGGGTTGTGGATATTTTCAGGTTAACCAGCGCAGTGGTGTGCGCTGGAACGCTTCCAAAGCTTTCCTGCGGCCGATCAAGGATCGCGCCAACCTCACTGTGCTGACCGGCGTGCAGGTTGACCAGGTACTGCTCGACAACACCCGCGCAAGGGCGGTGAAGGCGCTCTGGCAAGGGACCTGGCATGAGTTTGCGGCGCGCCGCGAGATCATTCTCTGTGCTGGGGCGGTAGGTTCACCGGGCATTCTCCAGCGCTCCGGCATCGGCCCGCGTCAGTTGCTGGAAAGCTTGGGCATTGGTGTTCGCCACGATATGCCTGGCGTTGGTGGCAACTTGCAGGACCACCTGCAACTGCGCCTGATTTACCAGATCCGCAACACCCATACCTTGAACCAGATGGCCAACAGCCTGTGGGGCAAGATGGGCATGGGCCTGCGTTACCTCTACGACCGTAGCGGGCCGCTGGCCATGGCGCCGAGCCAGTTAGGCGCGTTCGTGCGTTCAAGCCCTGAACAGGCCACCGCCAACCTTCAGTATCACGTGCAGCCGCTGTCACTGGAACGCTTCGGTGAGCCGTTGCATCAGTTCCCGGCCTTTACGGCTTCGGTGTGCAACTTGCGCCCGGTCAGTCGCGGGCGCATCGACATCTGCAGCACCGACATGAACAGCACGCCGCTGATCGACCCCAATTACCTCAGTGCTCCGCAGGACTTGCGGGTTGCTGCCGATGCCATTCGCCTTACCCGGCGCATCGTCCAGGCCCCTGCCCTCGCCGCTTTCGAGCCCAAGGAATATTTGCCGGGCCCAGCGCTGCAAAGCGAGGAAGAACTGTTCGAGGCCGCTGGCAAGATCGGCACCACCATCTTCCACCCGGTCGGTACCTGTCGCATGGGCAACGATGCCATGGACGTTGTGGATAACCAGCTGCGCGTGCATGGCATCCCCGGTCTTCGTGTCGCTGATGCTTCGATCATGCCGCAGATAACGTCCGGCAATACCTGTTCCCCCACCCTGATGATCGCCGAAAAGGCGGCGCAACTGATCCTCAAAGGAGCGGCTACTCAGACCTACCTGAACGAAGACGCGTTACCGACGCCCTGACCCGGGTGCGTGCAGTACCGGCGGCTTGCGGTCAGAAGTCGCCGACAGTGGAACAACAAGAATAATCACTGTGGCCTAAGGGCCGAGGACAGCAACGATGTCGGATTACATCCAAGAGCAGGGTGCGGCGGCCAGCAGCTCCAGCCGCCGTGAAGAACGCAAGATCATTTTCGCGTCATCCCTCGGGACGGTTTTCGAGTGGTATGACTTTTTTCTCTATGGTGCGCTGGCAGCGGTCATCAGCAAGCAGTTCTTCGCTGGCGTGAACGATACCACCGCTTTCATCTTCGCCCTGATGGCCTTCGCTGCGGGCTTTCTGGTGCGGCCGTTTGGCGCGCTGGTGTTCGGCCGCCTGGGTGACATGATCGGGCGCAAGTACACCTTCCTGGTCACCATCGTGCTGATGGGCCTGTCCACTTTCGCTGTGGGGTTGTTGCCCACCTACGCCAGCATCGGCATCGCCGCACCGATCATCCTGGTGATCCTGCGCATGCTTCAGGGGCTGGCGCTGGGCGGCGAGTATGGCGGTGCCGCCACTTACGTGGCCGAGCATGCGCCGCCCGGCAAGCGTGGCTTACACACCGGTTTCATCCAGTCCACCGCAACGTTGGGCCTGTTGTTGTCGCTGTTGGTGGTGCTGGGTAGCCGGTATGTCAGTGGCGACCAGTTCGAAACCTGGGGCTGGCGCTTGCCGTTCCTGCTGTCGATCGTGCTGCTGGCGATCTCCACCTGGATTCGCATGAGCATGCACGAGTCGCCGGCCTTTGTGAAAATGAAGGCTCAGGGCAAGGTCAGCAAGTCGCCCATCCGTGAGTCATTCACCTCCTGGCCAAACCTGAAAGTGGTGCTTACCGCCCTGTTCAGCATCAACGCGGGGCAGGCTGTGACCTTCTACACGGCGCAGTTCTACGTTCTGTTCTTCATGACCCAGATGCTGAAAATGGACTCGGCTCAGGCCAACACCCTGCTCATCATCAGCGTTGTGATTGGCGCGCCGTTCTTCGTGTTCTTCGGCTGGTTGTCCGACCGTATCGGCCGCAAGCCGATCCTGATGCTCGGCCTGTTGCTGGCCACGGTACTGTACTTCCCACTGTTCAAGGCGCTGAGCCACTACGCCAACCCGCAGATCGACGCTGCCAGCCGTCAGGCGCCGATCGTGGTCACCGCCGACCCGCAAGGCTGCACATTCCAGTTCGACCCAGTGGGCAAGGCTCGTTTTGACAGCCCGTGCGACAAGGTCAAGACCTTCCTGGTCAAGCAGGGCCTGCCGTACAGCTCGGTAAGCGTGGCCGGCAGTGAAGTGGTGGTGAACATCGGTGACAAGACCATCAACGGTTTTGACGAAACCGCCATGCGTGCTGCAATCGAGCAGGCTGGTTACCCGGCCAAGGCCGACCCTGCGCAGGTCAACCAGGTAATGGTGGTGGTACTGATCGTGGCGATGATCCTGATCGCGACCATGACCTATGGTCCTTTGGCGGCGGTGATGGTCGAGCTGTTCCCGACCCGCATCCGCTACACCTCGATGTCGCTGCCCTACCACATTGGTAATGGCTGGTTTGGTGGTTTCCTGCCTACCGTATCGTTCGCGCTGGTGGTCTATACCGGGGATATCTTCTACGGGCTGTGGTACCCGGTGCTGGTGACCGGGATCAGCCTGGTGGTTGGGATCTTCTGTCTGAGAGAAACCAAGGATGTAGATATCGACAAAGTCTGATGTCCACATGCCATAAAAAAACCGGCTGTAAAAGCCGGTTTTCTTATGCCTCAAAAAAACTTATGCACGATTTTCAGAAAAAATTCATACAAAGAAATAAATAGAAAATTCATACACTTAGGTATCAATTCAAGCATTTAATCCAAAAACTGCACACAAGTTATCCACAGAAGGTCAAGCCATCTGCTCCTGAGGTTTTTCCGCCGCTGGCGGCAGCGATCCCATGGCCCGCTGGGTCGCTTCGTTCCAAGCTGCAGCGCGGTCGTTGAGTTCGGCAATGGCACGTGGCCCCGTGCCGTTGGCGTACATCGGCTCACCAATTACCACTTCGATTGTACCGGCACGCTTGCCCCAACCGGTCTTGGGCCAGAACTTGCCAGCGTTGTGGGCAATCGGCAGCACCGGCAGCCCGGCATTCACGGCCAGTGCCGTACCGCCGCGGGAAAACTTGCCGATGGTGCCGAACGGCACACGGGTGCCTTCTGGGAAAATCAGCACCCACGTCTTCTGCTTGAGCAGTTCGTCACCCTTGCTCGCCACCTGGCGCAACGCTTCCTTGGGGTTGTCGCGGTTGATCGCGATGGGCCGCAGCATGGCCATGGCCCAGCCGAAGAACGGTACATACAGCAGCTCGCGCTTGAGCACCTGGCTAAGCGGCGAGAAGTACTGGGACAGGAAGAAGGTTTCCCAGGTGCTCTGGTGATTGGACAAAATCACGCAAGGCTCAGCTGGCACGTTCTCGGCGCCAGTGATCTTGTAGTCGATGCCCAGGATGGTGCGCACCAGAAACAGCGCGCAGCGGCACCAGTACACATTGATGAACTTGTAGCGCTTGGGGAACGACAGGAACGGCGCGACGAAGAAGCTCAGCGAGCACCACAGCAGCGAACTGGTGCCCAGCAGCAGGTAAAAAAGAAAGATTCTGATCGCCTGCAGGATCGACATAGTGGCTTGTACCATTGCGGGGCATGCCCGCCTGAGAAAAATGCGCCAGAAGGCGCACTGTTTAAATTAGTTCTCTGGCGATAGCTGCCAGATCGTCGAAAATCAGTGTAGTTTCCGGGACGCCTTTTTCCAGGGTCCGCTCGCCCTTGCCGGTCTTCACCAGCACGGGTTGTGCACCGACGGCCAGGGCGGCCTCAAGGTCACCTTTGCTGTCGCCGACGAACCAGACGCCTTCAAGGCCGATCTGGTAATGCTCGGCGATCGCCCGCAGCATGCCGGGCTTGGGCTTGCGGCAATCGCACCCTTCGTCCGGCCCATGCGGGCAATACACGATGTGGCCCACCTCGCCGCCCTGCTCGGCCACCAGCGCGCGCAGGCGCGCGTGCATGGCCTCAAGGGTTGCCAGCGGGTAGTAGCCACGGGCAATGCCGGACTGGTTGGTGGCCACGGCCACCGTCCAGCCCGCCTTGCTCAACTGCGCGATCGCATCGACCGAACCGGGGATCGGCACCCATTCTTCCAGCGTCTTGATGTACGCATCGGAGTCGTAGTTGATCACCCCGTCACGGTCGAGAATCAGCAGTTTCAAGGCTTACCCCAGCAGCGAAATGTCAGCCACGCCCAGGAACAGGCCGCGCAGACGGCTGAGCAGGGCATAACGGTTGGCACGTACCTTGGCGTCTTCGGCGTTGACCATGACCGCCTCGAAGAAGGCATCGACCGGGTCACGCAGGGCCGCCAGGCGGGCCAGCGATTCGCTGTACTGACGTGCTGCAGCCATCGGTTGCACGGCCTGGTCGGCCTGCTGGATGGCCGAGTACAGGGAGAACTCGTTGGCATTGTCGAAGTACTTCGGCTCGACCTGCTCGGCGATGGCACCTTCGGCCTTGCTCAGCAGGTTCGACACGCGCTTGTTCACCGCGGCCAGGGCCTCGGCTTCCGGCAGTTTGCGGAACGCCTGCACAGCTTGTACGCGCTGGTCGAAGTCCAGGGCGGAGCCTGGCTGCAGTGCGCGTACCGACAGGTACGTGGCCACGTCGATGCCTTCGTCTTCGTAACGCGCGCGCAGGCGGTCGAAAATGAACTCCAGTACTTGCTCGGCCAGGCCGGGGGCCTTGACCTTGGCGCCGAACTGCTTGACCGCAAACTCGACTGCACCGGTCAGGTCCAGGTCCAGTTGCTTCTCGATCAGGATACGCAGCACGCCCAGAGCCGCACGGCGCAGGGCGTACGGGTCCTTGCTGCCGGTAGGCAGCATGCCGATGCCGAAGATGCCCACCAGGGTGTCGAGCTTGTCGGCGATGGCCACGGCAGCACCGGTGAGGGTCTGCGGCAGCTCGGCACCAGCACCGCGCGGCATGTACTGCTCGTTCAGGGCCAGGGCTACGTCTTCCGGCTCACCGTCGTTGAGCGCGTAGTAGTAACCGGCAACACCCTGCATTTCAGGGAATTCGCCGACCATCTCGGTGGCCAGGTCGCACTTCGACAGCAGCCCGGCACGGCCAGCGCGCTGGGCGTCGCCGCCGATCAGCGGGGCAACGAAGGCGGCCAGCTTGGAAACACGTTCCGCCTTGTCGTACACGGTGCCGAGCTGAGCCTGGAACACCACGTTCTTGAGGCGCTCGTTGAAGGTTTCCAGCGGCTGCTTCTTGTCCTGCTTGAAGAAGAACTCGGCGTCGGTCAGGCGTGGGCGCACGACCTTTTCGTTGCCTTGCACGATCTGCTTCGGGTCGCGGCTTTCGATGTTGGCCACGGTGATGAAGCGCGGCAGTAGCTTGCCTTCGCTGTCCAGCAGGCAGAAGTACTTCTGGTTGTCCTGCATGGTGGTGATCAGGGCTTCCTGCGGCACCTCGAGGAAACGCTCTTCGAACGAGCACACCAGCGGCACTGGCCATTCGACCAGAGCAGTCACTTCGTCCAGCAGCGCCGGCGGCACGATGGCAGTGCCCTCCTGCTGCATGGCAAGCTCGGCGGTACGCTTGCTGATCAGCTCGCGGCGTTCGGCGAAGTCGGCCAGCACGTGAGCTTTACGCAGGTCTTCGACATAGTTGGCCGGGGTAGTGATGACCACGGTTTCCGGATGATGGAAGCGGTGGCCACGGGATTCACGGCCGGCCTTCTGCGACAGAATGGTGCAGTCGACCACCTGGTCGCCCAACAGCATTACCAGCCATTGGGTTGGGCGCACGAACTCTTCACGGCTGGCCGCCCAGCGCATGCGCTTGGGGATCGGCAGGTCGTTCAGCGAATCTTCGACGATGGTCGGCAGCAGGTCAGTGGTGGCCTTGCCCGGGATGTGCTGGGAGAAGCGCAGCTTGGGGCCGCTCTGGTCGATTTCGGCCAGTTCCACACCGCACTTCTTGGCGAAGCCCAGCGCAGCCTGGGTCGGCTCGCCTTCGGCGTTGAAAGCTGCCTGCAGGGGCGGGCCGTCGATGTTGATGCTGCGGTCAGGCTGCTGCACGTCCAGCTGGCGAATCAGCACGGCCAGACGACGCGGCGCGGCGTACACCTGCTTGCCGGTGTAGTTCAGGCCAGCAGCCTGCAGGCCTTTTTCGATACCGGCCAGGAAGGCGTCGCCAAGGCTGGCGAGGGCCTTGGGTGGCAGCTCTTCGGTGCCCAGTTCTACCAGGAAATCTTGAGCACTCATTGTGCAGCCTCCAGCTTAGCCAACACTTCGTCACGCAGTTCAGGGGTGGCCATCGGGAAGCCCAGGCGTGCGCGGGCTTGCAGATAGCTTTGCGCCACGTCCCGGGCCAGGGTACGTACACGCAGGATGTAACGCTGGCGCTCGGTTACCGAGATGGCGCGGCGGGCGTCCAGCAGGTTGAAGGTATGCGATGCCTTCAGGACCATTTCATAGGTCGGCAGCGGCAGCTCCAGCTTGATCAGGCGGTTGGCTTCGCTTTCGTAGAAATCGAACAGCTCGAACAGTTTGTCGACGTTTGCATGTTCAAAGTTGTAGGTCGACTGCTCCACCTCGTTCTGGTGGAACACGTCGCCATAGGTGACCTTGCCGAACGGGCCGTCGGCCCACACCAGGTCGTACACCGAATCGACGCCCTGGATGTACATGGCCAGGCGCTCCAGGCCGTAGGTGATTTCACCGGTGACCGGGTAGCACTCAATGCCGCCAACCTGCTGGAAGTAGGTGAACTGGGTCACTTCCATGCCGTTGAGCCAGATTTCCCAGCCCAGACCCCAGGCGCCGAGGGTCGGCGATTCCCAGTTGTCTTCTACGAAACGAATGTCGTGCACCAACGGATCCAGGCCGATGGCTTTCAGCGAGCCGAGGTACAGCTCCTGGAAGTTGGCCGGGTTCGGTTTGAGCACCACCTGGAACTGGTAGTAGTGCTGCAGGCGGTTGGGGTTTTCGCCATACCGCCCGTCGGCAGGACGACGGCTCGGCTGCACATAGGCGGCGTTCCAGGTTTCTGGGCCCACGGCGCGCAGGAATGTAGCGGTGTGGAAAGTGCCGGCGCCTACTTCCATATCGTAGGGCTGAAGTACCACACAACCTTGAGCTGCCCAGTAGTTCTGCAGGGCAAGGATCAGGTCTTGGAAGGTACGCACGGCTGGCGTAGGCTGGCTCACGAAATTCACCTGTATCTGGGGATGCGGATGTAAAGAGCGGGAGTATAACCTGATTCGCCTCGCCCTCTACTCATTGGAGCCTTATGCCACGCTGCTTTTGGTGTACCGACGATCCGTTGTACCAGGCCTACCACGACCAGGAATGGGGGATGCCACAGCGCGACCCGGCGTTGCTCTTCGAGATGCTTTTGCTCGAAGGGTTCCAGGCAGGGCTTTCATGGATTACCGTTTTGCGCAAACGCGAGCGTTATCGCCAGGTGATGTACGGCTTCGACCCCGTGAAGCTGGCGGCCATGGGCGACGAACGCATCGAAGAATTGATGCAGGATGCAGGCATCATCCGCAATCGCCTCAAGCTCAAGGCTGCGCGGCGCAACGCCCAGGCCTGGCTGGCTGTGGATAACCCCGCCGAATGGCTGTGGTCGTTCGTCGGCGGCTCGCCGAAGATCAACCATTTCAAGGCGCGCGGCGATGTGCCAGCTGTTACCGATGAAGCCAAGGCAATGAGCAAGGCCTTGCAGAAAGCTGGCTTCACGTTCGTCGGTCCGACCATCTGCTACGCCTTCATGCAGGCCACCGGCATGGTCATGGACCACACCACCGACTGCGATCGCTACGCCGCCTTGTTGCGCTGAGGGGTTACAATGCGCGCCTTGCTGAAATAAGGAATTCGCCTGTGGAAAAGTTCAAGGGCGCCCTGATGGTCGGGGTGCTGCGCCTGTTTGCCAAGCTGCCCTGGGGCGCTGTGCAGCGTGTCGGCGCCGGTATTGGCTGGCTGATGTGGAAAATCCCCAACAGTTCGCGCAACGTGGTACGGATCAACCTGGCCAAGTGCTTCCCGGAGATGGACCCGGTTGCCCGAGAGCAACTGGTGGGCCAAGCGCTGCGGGATATCGGTAAATCCTTTGTCGAAAGTGCCTGTGCCTGGATCTGGCCGCCACAACGCTCGCTGGAGCTGGTCAAGGAAGTGCATGGCCTGGAAGTGCTGGAGCAGGCTTTGGCCTCAGGTAAAGGGGTGGTCGGCATCACCAGCCACCTGGGCAACTGGGAAGTGTTGAACCACTTCTACTGCAACCAGTGCAAACCGATCATCTTCTACCGCCCGCCGAAGCTGAAGGCGGTGGATGATCTGCTGCGCGAGCAGCGCGTGCAGATGGGCAATCGCGTGGCACCGTCGACAAAGGAAGGCATCCTCAGCGTGATCAAGGAAGTGCGCCGTGGTGGCCAGGTGGGTATTCCTGCCGACCCGGAGCCGGCGGAATCGGCGGGCGTGTTCGTACCGTTCCTCGGCACCCAGGCGCTGACCAGCAAGTTCGTGCCGAACATGCTGGCCGGTGGCAAGGCGGTAGGTGTGTTCCTGCATGCGCTGCGGTTGCCGGATGGCTCTGGCTTCAAGGTGTTCCTGGAGGCGGCGCCAGAGGAGATGTACAGCACCGACGTGAATGTGTCGGCGGCGGCGATGAGCAAGGTGGTCGAGCGCTATGTGCGCGAGTACCCCAGCCAGTACATGTGGAGCATGAAGCGCTTCAAGAAGCGCCCGGCTGGCGAGCCGCGCTGGTATTAAGCCATTCACCGCCCTCTGGTAGGAGCGGGTTTACCCGCGAATGCGATGTTGGATTCACCGACGCATTCGCGGGTAAACCCGCTCCTACAGGGACCGCGTCATACCGATGTCTTGTTCAGCTTCTTGAGAAAAACGGTCATTTCTTTTTCGGCCTGCTTGTCACCATGGGCCTGCGCCGCCACGATCCCGTCTTCCCACGCCTTGCGCGCCGCCGCCAGGTCGCCCTGCAACTGATAGGCCTTGCCCAGCAGCTTCCATGCTGCCGAGTATTTCGGATCCTGCTCTACACAGCGCGCCAGGTGCACCGCTGCTTCAGCGCCGTTGCCTTCATCCAGCCAGGCCTTGCCCAGGCCAAACCTCAGCAGCGGGTTATCCACACCTTTGGCCAGCATCTTCTCCAGCGATTCGCGCATGCCCTCTTCTCCTAGAAGAAACTCAAGCCGACGTGGAACAGCTTCTCCACATCACGAATGTGCTTTTTATCCACAACGAACAGGATCACATGGTCACCCGATTCGATCACGGTGTCGTCGTGGGCAATCATCACCTCTTCGTCACGGATGATCGCGCCGATGGTGGTTCCCGGTGGCAGGGCAATGTTCTCGATCGCCTTGCCGACCACCTTGCTCGACTTCGAATCGCCATGTGCCACCGCCTCGATCGCTTCGGCCGCACCACGGCGCAGCGAGTGCACACTGACGATGTCGCCGCGACGGACGTGCGCCAGCAGGGTACCGATGGTAGCCAGCTGCGGGCTGATGGCAATGTCGATATCGCCGCCCTGCACCAGGTCGACATAAGCCGGGTTGTTGATGATGGTCATCACCTTGCCTGCGCCCAGGCGCTTGGCCAGCAGCGACGACATGATGTTGGCTTCGTCATCGTTGGTCAGGGCCAGGAAAATATCGGCGTCGGCGATGTTCTCTTCGAGCATCAGGTCTTTGTCCGAGGCGCTGCCCTGCAGCACCACAGTGCTTTCGAGGGTATCGGAGAGGTGCCGACAACGCGCTGGGCTCATCTCGATGATCTTCACTTGATATCGGCTTTCGATGGCCTCCGCCAGGCGCTCGCCGATCTGCCCGCCGCCGGCGATGACAATGCGTTTATTGGTCTCGTCGATGCGGCGCAGCTCGCCCATCACGGCGCGGATATCCTTCTTCGCGGCAATGAAGAACACCTCGTCGTCGGCTTCGATCACCGTGTCGCCACGCGGGGTGATCGGCCGGTCGCGGCGGAAGATGGCTGCCACGCGGGTGTCGACGTTGGGCATATGCGCACGGATCTGGCGCAATTGCTGGCCGACCAGCGGGCCGCCATAGTAGGCCTTCACTGCCACGAGCTGGGCCTTGCCCTCGGCGAAATCGATCACCTGCAGCGACCCTGGGTGTTCGATCAGGCGCTTGATGTAGTTGGTCACCACCTGCTCGGGGCTGATCAGAACGTCGACCGGGATATGGTCGTTGTCGAACAGCTCTTCGCGGGTCAGGTAGGACGATTCGCGCACCCGTGCAATCTTGGTCGGGGTATGAAACAGCGAATAGGCCACCTGGCAGGCAACCATGTTGGTCTCGTCACTGTTGGTTACTGCCACCAGCATGTCGGCGTCGTCGGCACCGGCCTGACGTAGCACTGTCGGCAGTGAGCCGCGGCCCTGGACGGTGCGGATGTCCAGGCGGTCGCCGAGGTCGCGCAGGCGGTCGCCGTCGGTGTCGACCACGGTAATGTCGTTGGCTTCGCTGGCCAGGTGTTCAGCCAGCGTACCGCCTACCTGCCCTGCGCCGAGGATGATGATCTTCATGCGCTACTCCCTATCCTTTGTTCTTATCCGCGCGAGGCGGCGATCTTGATCAGCTTGGCATAGTAGAAACCGTCGTGACCGCCTTCCTGGGCCAGCAGCTGACGGCCGTGGGGCTGGCGCAGGCCGGCTTCGGTCGCCAGGTCCAGCTCACGGGCGCCCGGGGTGCGGGCGAGGAAGGCTTTGATCACTTCAGTGTTTTCGGTCGGCAAGCTGGAGCAGGTGGCGTATAGCAGCATGCCGCCCACTTCCAAGGTCGGCCACAGGGCATCGAGCAGCTCGCCTTGCAGCGTGGCTAAAGCCGGGATGTCGTCGGCTTGGCGGGTCAGCTTGATGTCCGGGTGGCGGCGAATCACGCCGGTGGCCGAGCACGGCGCGTCGAGCAGAATGCGCTGGAATGGCTTGCCGTCCCACCAGCTGGCAGTGTCGCGGGCATCGCAGGCGATCAGCTCGGCGTCCAGCTGCAGGCGGTCGAGGTTTTCTCGCACGCGGGTCAGCCGCTTGGCTTCGAGATCGATGGCCACCATGTGCGCCAGGCCAGCCTCAGCCTCCAGCAGGTGGCAGGTTTTGCCGCCCGGTGCGCAGCAAGCATCGAGCACGCGTTGGCCGGGGGCCAGTTCCAGCAGGTCGGCAGATAGCTGCGCAGCTTCGTCCTGGACGCTCACCCAGCCTTCGGCGAAGCCTGGCAGGCCGCGCACGTCGCAGGCTTCGGCCAGCACGATGCCATCCCGGCTGTACTGGCATGCGCTGGCGCCGATGCCGGCTTCGGCCAGCAGTGCCAGGTAGGCATCGCGGCTATGGTGACGGCGATTGACCCGCAGAATCATCGGTGGGTGGGCATTGTTGGCGGCGCAGATGGCTTCCCACTGCTCTGGCCAGAAAGCTTTCAGCGCTTTTTGCAGCCAGCGCGGGTGCGCGGTACGCACCACCGGGTCGCGCTCCATGCCGGCGAGCAGCTCCTCGCCTTCGCGCTGTGCACGGCGCAGTACGGCATTGAGCAGGCCCTTGGCCCACGGCTTCTTCAGTTTGTCGGCACAGCCCACGGTCTCGCCGATGGCGGCATGGGCCGGAATGCGCGTGTAGAACAGCTGGTACAGGCCGACCAGCAGCAGCGCCTGAACATCGGCATCGGCTGCTTTGAAGGGTTTTTGCAGCAGCTGTGCGGCCAGCAGGTCGAGGCGTGGCTGCCAGCGTGCGGTACCGAACGCCAGGTCCTGGGTCAGGCCGCGGTCGCGTTCATCTACCTTGTCCAGTTGCGCCGGCAGCGAGCTGTTCAGCGAAGCCTTGCCGCTGAGCACAGCAGCAAGCGCACGGGCGGCGGCGAGGCGTGGGTTCATTGGCCCAGCACCTTGCCGGCGGCGAACTTCTCGCGGCGGCTGTTGAACAGGTCACTGAAGCTCAATGCCTTGCCGCCAGGCAGTTGCAGGCGGGTCAGGCTCAGGGCTTGGTCACCGCAGGCAACTACGAGGCCATCCTTGCTGGCGGAAAGTATCTCGCCCGGGGCGCCTTGGCCTGTGGACAGCTTGGCGGCCAGCACCTTGACGCTTTCACCATCCAGCATGCTGTGGCACACCGGCCATGGGTTGAAGGCGCGGATCAGGCGTTCCAGCTCGACGGCCGGGCGGGTCCAGTCGATACGCGCTTCGTCCTTGTTCAGTTTGTGCGCGTAGGTGGCCAGGGCATCGTCCTGTATTTCGCCTTGCAGCGAACCGTCAGCCAGGCCGGCGATGGCCTGAACGACTGCGGGCGGGCCCATTTCGGCCAGACGATCGTGCAAGGTGCCGCCGGTGTCCTCGGCGCTGATCGGGGTGACGACCTTGAGCAGCATCGGCCCGGTGTCCAGGCCGGCCTCCATGCGCATCACGGTCACGCCGCTTTCGGCGTCGCCGGCTTCCACGGCACGCTGGATCGGCGCGGCACCGCGCCAGCGTGGCAGCAGGGAAGCGTGGCTGTTGATGCAACCCAGGCGCGGGATATCCAGCACCACCTGCGGCAGGATCAGGCCGTAGGCGACCACTACCATCAGGTCTGGTTTCAGTGCGGCCAGTTCGGCCTGCGCATCGGCATTGCGCAGGGTCTGCGGCTGGAACACCGGGATGTCATGGGCCACGGCCAGTGCCTTGACCGCACTTGGCATCAGCTTTTGGCCACGGCCGGCCGGGCGGTCGGGCTGGGTGTAGACGGCCACGATCTCGTAGGGGCTGTCGAGCAGGGCCTTGAGGTGTTCGGCGGCAAACTCTGGAGTGCCTGCAAAGACGATGCGCATGGAGTTCTCGCTTCAAAAAAGAAAAAGGCTTGCCGGAGCAAGCCTTCAGGAAGGTGGGGATCAGGCTTGCTGGCGATGCTGCTTTTCCAGCTTCTTCTTGATCCGGTCGCGCTTGAGCTGCGACAGGTAGTCGACGAACAGCTTGCCGTTGAGGTGATCGAATTCGTGCTGTACGCACACCGCCAGCAGGCCTTCGCATTCCAGTTCGAATGGCTTGCCGTCGCGGTCCTGGGCCTTGACCCGGACACGCAGCGGACGGTCGACGTTCTCGTAGAAGCCCGGTACCGACAGGCAGCCCTCCTGGTACTGGCCCATGTCATGGGTCAGCTCTTCGACCGACGGGTTGATGAAGACGCGCGGTTCGCTGCGGTCTTCGCTGAGGTCCATAACCACAACCTGCTTGTGCACGTTCACCTGGGTAGCGGCCAGGCCGATGCCAGGGGCTTCGTACATGGTTTCAAACATGTCGTCGATCAGCTGACGCAGGGCGTCGTCGAACTCCGTCACCGGTTTGGCGAGGGTGCGCAGGCGCGGGTCCGGGAATTCGAGAATGTTCAAGATGGCCATAAGGTCAGGCAGTCACTGTGCGTTCGGTTGAAAACTGAGCACACATAATAAAGGGAAACGGGGATTTCGGCACCTGGCAAGCTCGTCTAGGGTGACTATGGGCTTGATAGCCCCCAATCAATGGACAGCTTTTCAAAGTGTTACTCACAGAGTTATCCACAGGTTGTGCCACGTAGATGGCCCTGTTTCGATCAAGGACGATCCCCATGCCCAGTTACCATTCGTCGCTCTGCCCGCCTGCTGAACTGGAGGCCCGATTACGCCTGCATCGCTTGCCCGAGACAGGATTGCGACGTTTTCGCACCTTGCTGGATGCGTTCGGCAGCGCCTCTAGTGCGCTTAGCGCTCCCGGTTCGGCCTGGCGAGCGTTGGGCATCCCCCAAGCCACCATCGATGCCCGGCGCAGTGCCGAGGTACGCGAGGGCGCGCTCGCCGCAATGGCCTGGTTAGAGCGCCCTGGCCAGCATTTGCTGATGTGGGACGGCCCAGACTACCCAGCCTTGCTGGCAGAAATCGACGATGCTCCGCCGCTGCTTTTTGTCGCTGGCGAACCTGCCTTGCTCGATCGTCCTCAGCTGGCGATCGTGGGCAGCAGACGTGCCACACCCCCGGCGCTCGACACCGCCCGGGCATTTTCCCGCTACCTCGCGCAGGCTGGTTTCACCATTACCAGCGGGCTGGCGGTAGGTGTCGACGGTGCCGCTCATCGGGCCGCGTTGCAGGCTGGCGGCGGCACGATCGCCGTGCTCGGTACGGGCTTGCAAAAACTTTATCCACAGCGCCATCGGGACCTTGCGCAGGCGATGATCGACAACGGCAGCGCGCTGGTTTCCGAGTATCCCCTGGATGCCGGGCCGCTGCCTGGCAACTTCCCACGGCGCAACCGCATCATCAGTGGCCTGTCGCTAGGTGTACTGGTGGTTGAGGCGAGCCTCGCCAGTGGCTCGCTGATCACGGCGCGCCTGGCCGCAGAGCAGGGCCGTGAGGTGTACGCCATTCCGGGCTCCATTCATCACCCGGGGGCCAAGGGCTGCCACCAGCTGATTCGTGATGGGGCGCTGCTGGTGGAAACTGTGGAGCAGATCCTGGAAAGCTTGCAGGGTTGGCAGAACCTGCCGCCTGCGGTTGTGGACAGGTTCGACCACCCCCTGCTCGCCCTGCTGCATGCCGCACCCCAGACCAGTGAAAGCCTGGCCCACTGCAGCGAGCAGCCGCTGGCCGACGTGCTGGCGCAGTTGACCGAACTGGAGCTGGAAGGCCGGGTCAGCAATGAAGCCGGGCGTTGGTTTGCCCGCGCGGGCTAAGTACACTGCGCACATGCAAGGTATATAGGCGGAGAAACAGCAATGGTGAGCAGTTTTCGTGTGCAACAAGCCGCACGTGAGATCCGGGCGGGCGCGGTGATCGCCTACCCGACGGAAGCGGTCTGGGGCCTGGGCTGCGACCCATGGAACGAGGACGCGGTGTATCGCCTGCTGGCGCTGAAGTCGCGTCCTGTGGATAAAGGGCTGATCCTGATCGCTGATAACATCCGTCAGTTCGACTTCCTGTTCGAGGACTTCCCCGAAGACTGGATCGACCGCATGAGCAGCACCTGGCCGGGGCCGAACACCTGGCTGGTGCCGCACCAGGACCTGTTGCCCGAATGGGTGACCGGGCAGCATGACACGGTGGCGCTGCGGGTCAGTGATCACCCGGTGGTGCGTGAGCTGTGCGCGCTGGTGGGGCCGCTGATTTCCACCTCGTGCAACCCTGGCGGGCGCCCGGCGGCGAAGACCCGCTTGCGGGTTGAGCAGTACTTCCATGGCCAGTTGGACCTGGTGCTTGGCGGGGCGCTGGGCGGGCGGAAGAACCCGAGTGTGATTCGCAACCTGGCAACCGGCGAAGTCGTTCGCCCGGGGTGATACCTATCCACAGGCCCGGCTCGGGACTCGGGCCCCTGTGGGAGCGGGCGCGCCCGCGAAGAATACAACTCGGTGCCTGGCACGGGCTTCGCCCGTGTTCGCGGGCATGCCCGCTCCCACAGGTCCGGGCCTAGCCACCGCAGATTTTTCTGATTTTGTCTCGAATGGTTGTCCGGTTTGAGGATTGGGAAATATCCTACGACCCGCGTCTCCTTCCATCACCTTTTAAGTGGGAACCTCTGCCTCTAGGCTCTATCCGTCGCCGAATAACTTGGCGATCGGGTGTGGTAGCCCGGATGCATTTTTTCCATGACAGTCTATGGTGGCTGTGCGTGGGAGGCTTTCGAGCCTGCCTGGATTGGAAAATGCCCGGGTCTACCACCTCGCGTACAGTCGCCACCCATTCACGTGGTAGTGAGGGTTGGCAGCCTTGAGGAGCATTTTCCAATGATGAAGAAAATAGTCCCCGATCCACCTCTCCCATGCACCTCCACCCGCCCCTTCGGCCGCTGCGATGCCGGCCACGATCCACTCTTCACCGTCAACCCAAACATTTCTGCCGAGGACGCTCTGGTCCACGTAGCCCTGTACCTGCGCAGCGCTTACGAAACCGGCTACAAAGCTTTGGACTACATGCGTGAAGAAGGTCGTGGCATGTTCTGGTCGAACCTGCATGCGATTGAGATGGCAGAGGGTGTGATCGAGGCGATACTCGATGGCATCGAGTCGACTCCACCGCTGACAAACCGACCCTCACAGGCATAGCGAAGCTATCGAAGCCGACGCAGTACCTGTGGGAGCGGGCTTGCCCGCGAACACCGGCAAAGCCGGTGCCATCCATCGCGGTGGTTTCTTCGCGGGTAAACCCGCTCCTACATGGATGTGTGTGGCTCAGGGGATTAGTACAGTCGATCCTACAGTCCGCCGCGCCGACAGCTCTGCCTGCGCCTTGGCCGCCTCGCTCAGTGGATACCGCTGCTGGATGTCCACAACCAGCTTCCCGCTCGCAATCATCGCAAACAGGTCATCGGCCATGGCCTGAGTGTTCTCGGCATTGTTGGCATAGGTGGCCAAGGTCGGCCGGGTGACATACAGCGAGCCCTTCTGCGCCAGGATCCCCAGGTTCATCCCGCTCACCGCACCGGAAGCATTGCCAAAGCTCACCATCAACCCACGCGGGCGCAGGCAGTCCAGCGAGGTCAGCCAGGTGTCGGCACCCACGCCGTCGTACACCACCGGGCATTTCTTACCGTCGGTCAGCTCCAGTACGCGCTTGGCCACCTCTTCACGGCTGTAGTCGATGGTCGCCCAAGCCCCCAGCGCCTTGGCCCGTTCGGCCTTCTCGGCAGAGCTCACGGTGCCGATCAGCTTGGCGCCCAGGGCCTTGGCCCATTGGCAAGCCAGCGACCCTACACCACCGGCTGCGGCATGGAACAGGATCACATCACCCGCCTTCACCTCATAGGTCTGCTTCAGCAGGTACTGTACGGTCAAACCCTTGAGCATCACCGCTGCCGCCTGCTCGAAGCTGATGGTGTCCGGCAGCTTGACCAGGTTGGCTTCCGGTAGCGTATGCACCTCGCTGTAGGCGCCCAGCGGGCCGCCGGCATGTGCCACACGGTCTCCTACCTTCAGCCGGGACACGCCTTCGCCCACGGCCTCTACCACACCTGCCGCTTCGGTACCCAGGCCAGAAGGCAGGGACGGCGGCGCATACAGCCCGCTTCGGAAGTAGGTGTCGATGAAGTTCAGGCCGATCGCATGGTTACGCACACGCACCTGCTGCGGCCCGGGCGGGGTGGGTTCGAATTCCACAAACTGCAGCACTTCCGGGCCGCCATGCTGGCTGAACTGGATACGCTTGGCCATCTCGCACTCCTGTAGTCGGGATCGGGAAAGGCCTTCTATCGGACGCCTTTGCTTGGTCGTCGTCAACTGCGGCGCGCGCGCTGGCGGTGGTATGCTACGCGGCGAATTCTTCCCTGCCCGTTCCTGGTGACCCGATGACTAGCCGCACCGAGGCCGTGAAAGCCTACCTGCTCGACCTGCAAGACCGCATCTGCTCTGCCCTCGAAACAGAAGACGGCGGTGCCCGCTTCGTCGAGGACGCCTGGGTGCGCGAAGCCGGTGGCGGGGGCCGCACGCGGGTTATCGGTGATGGCAACGTGATCGAAAAAGGCGGGGTCAACTTCTCCCATGTGTTTGGTAGCGGCCTGCCGCCGTCGGCCAGTGCCCACCGCCCCGAACTGGCAGGCCGTGGCTTCGAAGCCTTGGGCGTGTCGCTGGTGATACACCCGCACAACCCGCATGTGCCCACTTCCCACGCCAACGTTCGCTTCTTCATCGCCGAAAAGGAAGGTGAAGAGGCCGTATGGTGGTTCGGCGGCGGCTTTGACCTGACGCCATACTATGGCAACGAAGAAGACTGCGTTCACTGGCACCGAGTGGCCGAGCAGGCCTGCGCGCCGTTTGGCGCCGATGTGTACCCACGCTACAAGGCCTGGTGCGACCGCTACTTCCACCTCAAGCACCGTGGTGAGCCACGTGGTATCGGCGGCTTGTTCTTCGATGACCTGAACGAGTGGGACTTCGACACGTGCTTCGCCTTCATCCGCGCCATCGGCGATGCCTACATCAACGCCTACCTGCCGATCGTCCAGCGCCGCAAAGACACGCCTTACACCCCGCAACAGCGCGAGTTCCAGGAATACCGGCGCGGCCGCTACGTGGAGTTCAATCTGGTCTACGACCGTGGCACCCTGTTCGGCCTGCAATCCGGTGGCCGTACCGAGTCCATCCTCATGTCGCTGCCGCCTCAGGTGCGCTGGGGCTACGACTGGAAGGCTGCACCCGGCAGTGAAGAAGCGCGCCTGACCGAGTACTTCCTGCAGGACCGCGACTGGCTCGGTCAGTAAGCCTGTGGATAAACAAGGAGCCGTCATGGACCAGTACGTCGTTTTTGGTAACCCCATCGGCCACAGCAAGTCGCCGCTGATCCACCGCCTGTTCGCCGAGCAGACCGGTCAGGACCTGGAATATGCCACTTTGCTGGCGCCGCTGGACGAGTTCAGCGACTGCGCGCGCGGCTTCTTCAAGCAAGGCAGTGGCGGCAACGTCACCGTGCCGTTCAAGGAAGAGGCCTACCGCCTGTGCGACAGCCTGACCCCGCGTGCCCGCCGCGCAGGTGCAGTGAACACGCTGAGCAAGCTGGCTGATGGCACCCTGCAGGGCGACAACACCGACGGCGCTGGCCTGGTGCGCGACTTGACGGTGAATGCCGGGGTCGAGCTGGCGGGCAAGCGCATTCTCATCCTCGGTGCCGGTGGCGCCGTGCGCGGCGTGCTGGAGCCTATTCTGGCGCACAAGCCGCAGTCGCTGGTGATTGCCAACCGTACCGTGGAAAAGGCCGAGCAGCTGGCGCGCGAGTTCGATGAACTGGGGCCGGTGGTGGCCAGCGGGTTTGCCTGGTTGCAGGAGCCTGTGGATGTAATCATCAACGCCACCTCGGCGAGCCTGGCCGGGGAGTTGCCGCCTATTGCCGACAGCCTGGTCGAGGCGGGTCGTACGGTTTGCTACGACATGATGTATGGCAAAGAGCCGACGCCGTTTTGCCAGTGGGCTACCAAGTTGGGGGCTGCCAAGGTACTGGATGGGTTGGGGATGCTGGCCGAGCAGGCGGCTGAGGCCTTCTTTATCTGGCGTGGCGTGAGGCCGGATACGGCGCCGGTGTTGGCTGAACTGCGCCGGCAACTCGCTCGGGGCTGAGATGGCCGGGGCCGCTTTGCGGCCCTATCGCGACGCAAGGCCGCTCCCACAAAGTACGTCGTACGCCGATCCTCTGTGGGAGCGGCCTTGTGTCGCGATGGGCTGCAAAGCAGCCCCAGCATCCCAACCTCATTCCTCAAACCGGATCGGGCACAACTCCACCCCTTCCAGCTTCTGCAACTCCTCGATCACTTGTGGCCTGGCCCGGTGCAGTGTCAAGCTCCCGCCCAAGCGCCGCAAGCGCCGCGCCTCACGGTGCAACATATCCACACCCGAGTAATCGATGAAATTCACCTGCCGGGCATCGATCACTACATGCGGCCCTTGGCAGCGCTGCAAGCGCACCTGCAGGTAATGCGCCGCACCAAAGAAAATCGACCCACCTACCCGCAAGACATCCGCGTCCCCTTCACGGCTTTGTTGGATCCGTGGTCGTGAGGTGCGCTTCAAATAGAAGAACAGCGAAGCCAGCACGCCGGCATAGATGGCTGTCTGCAGCTCCAGCAGCAATGTCGCTGCAGCCGTCAGCGCCATCACCAGAAACTCCGAGCGGCTGACCCGGAACAATGCACGGATCCCTCGGTGGTCCACCAACCCCCAGCAGATCAGCAGAATGCTGCCGGCCATGGCCGGTATCGGCAGGTGCGCGATCAGGCCGGCGCCGGTCACGGCGAACAACGCCACCCACAGCGCTGAAAACACCCCGGCCATGGGCGAGCGGGCGCCCGCCTCGTAGCTCAGGCCCGAGCGGGTGAAGGAACCGGCAGACAAGTAGCCAGAGAAAAATGCACCGGCAATGTTCGACAGGCCCTGTGCGCGTATTTCCTGGTCCGGGTCGATCAGTTGTTCTGAACGTGCCGATAGCGAGCGGGCAATCGACAGGCTGGTGACCAACCCCAGCATGCCTACCGCAACGGCGCTGGGCAGCAAACGCAGCATGAGCTCTACGTCTAGCAAAGGCAGCGGGCTGAAAGGCGGCAGTTGCCCTGTGAACGCTGCCACCCGCGGCACATGACCAAAGAAGCCCGGCAACAGCCAGGCCAGCAAGCTAACCAGGATCAGGCTTATCAACAGGCTCGGCCAGCGTGGGCGCCAGAGCTTGAAGGCCACGCCGATCACTACGGTGGCCAGGCCCAGCAGCAAGGAAGGCAAGTCGACCTCGCCTGCGTGGCTGGCCAGGTCTTGCACGGTCTTCAGCGCTGTGGCCTGGCTGGGCAGGGCCATGCCCAGCAGGTTGGGTAGCTGGCCCAAGGCAATGACAATGGCGGCACCCAGCGTGAAGCCGAGCACCACGGAATGGGAGACGAAGTTGACCAGCGCGCCGAAGCGCAACAGACCCAGCAGCAGCTGGAAAAGGCCGCCAAGGAAGGTCAGCAGCAACACCAGCGTGATGTAGTCAGCGCTACCGGCCACGGCCAGCGGGCTGATGCTGGCGTAGAGCACGATGGAAATGGCGGCGGTCGGGCCGCAGATCAGGTGCCAGGAAGAGCCCCACAGGCAGGCGATCAGTACCGGCACGATGGCGGCGTAAAGCCCGTATTCGGCGGGCAGGCCGGCGATCAGGGCGTAGGCGATGGATTGCGGCAGGGCGAGGATGGCGCCGCTCAGGCCTACCAGCAGGTCCTGGCGCAGGCTGCGGCCCGATTGGCGGGGAAGCCAGGTGAGGAAGGGCAGCAGTAAAGAGAGGCGATGCATGGGTTATCCACAATCCTTAAGGGGTCGCCAAGCCCTGTGGGAGCGGGCATGCCCGCGAAAAAGCCAACGCGTTGCTTGGCACCGGCTTCGCCGGTGTTCGCGGGCGCGCCCGCTCCCACAGGGTTGGTGTGTTGCTTTGTGAGATTACAGTTTGGCTTTGACGGCCTCCAGGGCATCACCATCGGCCTTGGTGGTAACACCGGCCAACCACCCATCCAACCGTTCAGGGTGCGCTTTCACCCAGGACTTGGCCGCTTCATCGAAGCTGATCTTCTTGTCCACAACCTCTGCCATGATGCTGTTTTCCATGTCCAGTGTGAACTTGAGGTTACCTAGCAGCTTCGCCGCATTCGGGCAGGCTTGTGGATAACCCTTGCGGGTCAGCGTGTATACCTCGCCCTTGCTGCCGAACCATTTTTCCCCACCGGTCAGGTAATGCATTTTCAGTTTCACGTTCATCGGGTGCGGGGTCCAGCCAAGGAAGGTGATGAATTGCTGCTTCTTCACCGCCCGGTCGACCTGGGCCAGCATCGCCTGCTCGCTGGACTCCACCAGCTTCCACTGGCCGAGGTTGAATTCATTCTCTTCGATGATTTTCTTGAGTGACAGGTTGGCCGGGGCGCCGGAGCCGATTCCGTATAGCTTTTTGTCGAACTGCCCGGCGTGTTTTTGCAGGTCAGCGAAGTCCTTCACCCCGGCATTCCACACATAGTCGGGCACTGCGAGGGTGAACTCGGTTCCCTCCAGGTTGCGCGACAGCTGCTGCACATCGCCGTTGGCGATGAACTTGTCATGGAAGCCTTGCTGCGCCGGCATCCAGTTGCCGAGGAAGGCGTCGACCTGGCCGTCCTTGAGGCCGCCGTAGATGATCGGTACGGCCAGGCTGTCGATCTTCACCTGGTAACCCAGGCTTTCCAGTAACAGGCGTGCCACGGCATTGGTCGAGGCAATATCACTCCAGCCGGGGTCGGCCATTTTCACGGTACTGCATTGCGCATCGCTGTCTGCGGCGTGGGCCGTGGTGGCGCTCAGGGCCAGGACGAACACGGCGGCGGAGAACTTGTGCATGGCGGCCTCTCTTCTCAATCCAGGGGGGCGGGCTGTGGATAACGTGCCTTGCGCTCGAGGTCATCGAGATCGATGTGGTTGCGCATGTACTGTTGGCTGGCGTCCACCAGTGGTTGGTGATCCCAGCTTTTCAGCTTGCCGATGGCCAGCGCTTCGGCCACCAGCCGGCGGCGGCGCTGGCTGGCCAGCACCTGCTGGCGCAGGCTGGGGATGTCCCAGCGCTGTTGTGCTTCATCGACAAATGCCTGCAGCAGCACCTGGTGGTCCGGGCTGCCGGTGAGGTTCTCCCGCTCGTGCGGGTCGCGGCTCAGGTCATAGAGTAGGCATGGGTCGTCTTCGCTGTACACGAACTTGTAGGGCCCGCGGCGGATCATCATCAGCGGGCCGACGGTGCCTTCGGCCATATACTCGCCGATCACCTCGTCGTGACCGCCCTGCCCTTGCAGGTGGCCCAGCAGTGAGCGGCCGTCCAGATGCAGGTCTTTATCCACAGCGCCGCCAGCCAGTTCGACCAAGGTTGGCAACAGGTCGCAGGTCGACACCGAGGCAGTGACCCGGCCCGCTGCGAAGCGCTTCGGCGCATGGATCAGCAGCGGCACCCGCGCCGACATTTCGAACCAATGCATTTTGTACCAGAGGCCACGCTCGCCAAGCATGTCGCCGTGGTCGCCGGAAAACACGATCAGTGTGTCATCGGCCAGGTTGCATTCCTCCAGGGTCTGCAGCAGCTGGCCAATGTTGTCATCGATATAGCTGCACGCGCCGAAGTAGGCACGGCGGGCATCGCGGATCTTGTCCACAGGCAGTGGCTTGTTCCACAGGTCGTAGACCTTCAGCAGGCGCTGCGAATGCGGGTCGAGTTCTGCCTGGCCGAACTCGGCACGGGGCATGGGGATATCCACACCTTCGTAGCGGTCCCAGTAGCGTTTGGCAATGGTGTAGGGGTCATGCGGGTGCGTCATCGAAACGGTCAGGCAAAATGGCCGGCCATCGTTTTCGCGCACATGGTCGTACAGGTACTGACGCGCCTTGAACACTACCTCCTCGTCGAAATCCAGCTGATTGGTGCGCACGCATGGACCGGCCTGCAGCACCGAGGACATGTTGTGGTACCAGCTTGGACGCACATCGGGTTCGTCCCAGTTCACCGCCCAACCGTAGTCGGCCGGGTAGATGTCGCTGGTCAGGCGTTCTTCATAGCCGTGCAACTGGTCCGGGCCGCAGAAGTGCATCTTGCCCGACAGCGCGGTGCGGTAGCCCAGGCGACGCAGGTAATGGGCGTAGGTCGGCACATCGGCAGGGAAGTCGGCCGCGTTGTCGTAGGCGCCAATGCGGCTGGGCAACTGACCGCTGACCAGGGTGAAGCGTGATGGCGCGCACAGTGGGCTGTTGCAGTAGGCCGAGTCGAACACCACGGCTTGCTCGGCCAGACGGCCGAGGTGCGGCATCTTGATGGGCGAAGGGCCGTAGATCGGCAGCAAGGGCGCGGCCATCTGGTCGGCCATGATGAACAGGATATTCGGACGCGTCATGGTGGCTTCCATCGTTGAGGGTTATGCGAACCGCTTGCCTACCAAGATGCGACTGTGGATAACATGGGTAAAGCCCATGGCGGGCAATGACTGGGATTAGCCAAGCTTATGTTTGAGCACCTTGCCGGGTTGTCGCTGGATACCTTGCGCGTATTCGAGGCTGCTGCGCGCCTGCGTGGCTTTACCGCTGCGGCGCTGGAGTTGGGTACCACGCAGCCGGCAGTGAGCCAGCAGGTGAAGCGCCTGGAGGCACAGTTGGGCACGCGCCTGTTTGACCGCATTTACCGGGGCATCGAGCTGACCGAGGCTGGCCAGTTGCTGTTCGAACAGGTGCATCAGGGGCTGCAGGCCATGGATGACGGTATTGCCCAGGCTGGCGGGCGCGGCCAGCGCGAAGTGCTGCAGGTCGCCACCGACTTTGCCTTTGCGGCGTTCTGGCTGATGCCAAGGCTGCAGCGCTTTCATGAGGCTTATCCACAGGTGGATGTGAGCCTGGTGACGGGTGAGCGCAGCCAGGGCATGTTGCGCCCGGACATTGATGTGGCGGTGTTGTTTGGCGATGGACGCTTTCACCAAGGAGAAAGCCGCTGGCTATTCGATGAGGAAGTGTTCCCGGTGTGCAGCCCCCATCTGATTCATGGCAAAGCCTTGTCAGCTGTGGCTTTGCAACGATTGCCGCTGCTGCATTTGAAGGGTGAGCAGGCCAGCCGCTGGTTTGACTGGGCGGGAGTATTTCGTGGGTTTGGTGTGGACAGCCCACCGCCGGCGGGGCAGTTGCGGTTTGATAACTATACCTTGCTGATTCAGGCAGCGATTGCCGGGCAAGGGGTGGCGATTGGCTGGGCGCACCTGGTGGACGGGTTGGTGGAGCAAGGGTTGCTGTGTCGGCCGTTGGAGGGGAGTTTGCGCTCGGAACGCGGCTATTACGTAGTCTTACCGCCGCGCAAGCGGCGTGGGGCGTTGATCGAGCGGTTCGTGGATTGGTTGGAGCAGGAGCGCAGCCTTTGAGATTTTGGGGCCGCTTTGCGGCCCATCGCGACACAAGGCCGCTCCCACAGTG